>NZ_JAGHWV010000005.1:0-38590 GCF_017746095.1 Xanthomonas sp. D-109 | reverse complement strand
CTGCATGACAGTTGACTCCTACGCCATGCGACGCTCGATCGCCCCTGTGGGAGCGACTTCAGTCGCGACGCACGAAGCCCTGAATCGACGCAGGCGCATCGACGCAAGCAGCGCGATGCGCTTCTGCCAATCCCGAATCCCGAATCCCGAATCCCGAATCCCCGCCCCATACACCTGCCAGCCAGAACCCGCCCGCTACACTGCACCGCATGAACACCCCCCAGGATTCCAGCCTCGGCCGCGAGGTCGCCTATCCGTCGCAGTACGATCCGTCGCTGCTGTTTCCCATCCCCCGCGCCGCCGCGCGCACCGAGATCGGTCTCGATCCCGCGGCGCTGCCGTTCTTCGGCGTGGACCGCTGGCATGCCTATGAACTGAGCTGGCTCGATGCGCAAGGCAAGCCCTGCGTGGCCACCGCGACCCTGCAGGTGCCGTGTGCTTCGCCGAACCTGATCGAATCCAAATCGCTCAAGCTCTATCTCAACTCGCTCAACGCGATGCGCTTCAACAGCGCCGAAGCCCTGCGCAGCTGCATCGTCACCGACCTGTCGGCGCGCGCCGGCGCCGACGTGGCGATGGAATTCGGCCTGCCGCCGATGGACACGCTGGGCGAGGGCGAGTCGTTGGATGCGCTGGACATCGCCATCGACTGCTACGGTCCGCCGCGTCCGGACTTCCTGTCCGCCGTCGACGGCGAGGTGGTCGAAGAGACCCTGACCAGTGAATTGCTCAAGTCCAACTGCCCGGTCACCGGCCAGCCGGACTGGGCCTCGCTGCACCTGCGCTACCGCGGCGGCCGCATCGACCGCGAAGGCCTGCTGCGCTACCTGATCAGTTTCCGCGAGCATGCCGGCTTCCACGAGCAATGCGTGGAGCGCATCTTCCACGACCTGATGACGCGCTGCCGCCCGCAGTCGCTGCAGGTGGAGGCGCGCTACACCCGCCGCGGCGGCCTGGACATCAATCCCTGGCGCGCCACCGCGGATGTGGCCGAACCGATGAGCTTCCTGCGCGATTTGCGCCAGTAGGACGCCTTCGAAATCGCGACTGCACCGAGCGTGCTGCAGTCGGGACTGAAGCCGCTCCCACAAGGAGCGCCCTGAGGGTAGCGCTGTCGTCAACTTCTCTGCGACAGATCGCGATTCTCGCAGTCGTCGGCTGGACGATGCGCCCACATAGCGATGGTGGCGTGTGCTCGCGGTCCCGCTGGCGTGCACGGTGGTGACCGTTCGAGCGACGCATCTCGCCGCGTGGAACGCATGCGATGCGCCTGAACCGCAGCGGCGCAGTTCACGGCCGCGCGATCCTTTTTTAACAAATCCTGTGACACCGTGGCAGCGTCCGATCACGCAGGGAGCCACGCGATGAACAGCGACAAGCGCGCCGATTTTTCGGCAGTCACCGCCAAGGTGGACACCACCGCCGACGTCGTGCAGAAGGCGGATTTCTCCGCCGTGCAGAGCAAGGTCGACAGCACCGCCGAGCAGGTGCAGCAGGTGTATGTGGTCAAGCCCGGCGATTCGCTGTCCAAGATCGCCAAGCTGCATTACGGCGACGGCAATGCCTGGACGCGCATCTTCGAGGCCAACCGCGATGTGCTGGTCGACCCCGACAAGATCTATCCGGGCCAGACGCTCAAGTTGCCTGCTGGCGCCTGAGCCGCCGCTGGCGCATTTCTTCGTTATTCCGACAGGAGTCTTTTACCCATGAAGCACCGCACGATGTCCTCGTTTTCGCCCCTCATGCTCGCACTGGTCGGCGCCTTGGCGCTGGCCGGCTGCAAGAAGCAGGAGCAGCAGCAGACCGTGTCGCCCGATCCCACGTCGTCCGCGCCGACCGAGCAGATGCCGGGTCCCGCGGCTGCGCCGGCAGAACAGCCCGCGCCCGCTGCCGCCAATGCGGTGAACGTTGCCGCGGTCGCCGTCGGCAACACCGCCGCGGCCGACAAGTCGGTGGCGCCGCTGACCACGCTCGCCAGCAAGGACAAGATCATCGTATCGGTGAAGACCGAGGGTTCGGCCACCAATGCCAATGTCGGTGCCAAGCTCGTGTTCCAGGACGGCCAGACCGCCGGCGAGCGCACCGAAACGCTCAATACCAGCGGTGCCGAGACCACCAACTTCGAATTCACCAACCCCAAGGGCTGGCCGGCCGGCCAGTACAAGGCCGAAGTCACCGTGAACGGCCAGGCGGCGGGCACGCCGCAGACGTTCGAGGTGAAGTGATCCAGGGCTGAGCCCGGGTCACGGGTCGCACGCGCCGCCTCTCTCCCGGCGCGTGCGGCATGCTGGCGCAGCCGCAAGGCTGCGCCTTTTTTATGCGTGAGCCGATGCCCCGGCAGCACTGCCGACTCGCCGGATGAAGAAGGTGTGGGAGACTTCAGGACACTCCCAGAGCCCGGAAACCCGTCGTACGAGCGGCTTCAGCCGCGACCGGCCTTGCCGGGAACGCCCATCGCGGCTGCAGCCGCTCCTGCCACGCAGGCGCAAGCTGCATCCGGCGGATCAGCGGCGCCATTCCATCCCCACGCACGTCCTGGGCAATGCCCTGCCGTCCACTCGGCAGGGTCCGCGCGCACCACCGTTGGCCAGCGCCGCGTTTGCGCGCTGCCGCGCACGGCGATCAGTGCGGCGCGTGCAACTCCAGCAGGCGTCCGCCGACCACCACCTGCCGCAGGCGCAGATCGCTGTCCAGTACCACCAGGTCGGCGCGGGCGTCGGGGGCGATGCGGCCGCGATCGCCCAGGCCCAGGTAGTCGGCCGGGAAGGTGGACACGCGCTGCGCGGCATCGGCCAGCTCCAGGCCCGCCTGCACCAAGTTGCGCAAGGCCTGGTCCATGGTCAGCGCGCTGCCGGCCAGCGAGCCGCTGGCCAGGCGCACGCAGCCGCCGCACTTGTGCACGCGCTGCTCGCCCAATGCGTATTCGCCATCGGGCATGCCGGTGGCGGCGGTGGCGTCGGTCACCGCGTACAGGCGCGGGATCGCGCGCGCGGCCAGGCGGATAACGCCGGGATGCACATGCTGCAGGTCGGGAATGAGCTCGGCGTACTGCGCATGCGCCAGCGCCGCGGCGGCAATGCCGGGGCGGTAGTGGTCCACGCCGGTCATGCCGTTGAACAGGTGGGTGAAGCCGGCCGCGCCGGCCTGTAGCGCCGCCACGCCGTCCTCGTAACTGCCGGCGCTGTGGCCGAGCTGCACGCGGATGCCCAGCGCGGTCAGCGCCGGAATCAGCGCGGTGTGCGCGCCGATTTCCGGCGCCAGGGTCAGCACCCGGATCGGCGCCAGCGCGTGCCACTGCTGGACCTGGGCGAGGCTGGCCTCGATCGTGCGGTCGGGCTGCGCGCCCAGCCGCTGCGGGCTGATGAAGGGACCTTCCAGGTGCACGCCGGCGATGCAGGCCGCGTCGGCATCGGGCGCGGCCATGGCCGCGGCGACGCCGCGCAGCGCGTGCGCGATCTCCTCGACGCCGGCGGTCATGGTGGTCGCCAGCAGGGTGGTGGTGCCGAAGCGCAGGTGGGTGCGGGCGATGCGCCGCGCCGCGTCGTCGCCCTGCATCAGGTCCACGCCGGCGGCGCCGTGCACGTGCAGGTCGACGAAGCCGGGCAGGATCAGCGGCAGCTGCGGATCGTCGCCGCCGCTGTGGTCGTCCACCTGCAGCCGGCGCACGTGGCTGTCGAAGTGGACGTGGCCGCGGCGCCAGCCCAGCGGGGTGAGCAGGCGGCCGTGCAGGGAATGGGTGTCGGTCATGGTGCGGACTCGGCGATGATCACCTCGATGCCCAGCCGTTGCAGCCCCTCGCGGGTGGCCTCGTCGATGCCGGCGTCGGTGATGATGGCGTGGATCTGGTCCAGGCGGGCGATGCGGTGCAGGCTGACCCGGCCGAACTTGGAGGCGTCGGTCAGCACCACGATGCGCCGCGCGCGCTCGACCATGCGGTGGTTGAGCCGCGCTTCGGCTTCGTCGTGGGTGGTCAGGCCGAATTGCAGGTCCAGGCCGTCCACGCCCAGGAACAGCGTGTCGAAGCCGTAGGCGTTGAGGCTGGCCTCGGCCTGGCTGCCCTGCAGCGACAGCGACTGCTGGCGCAGCTGACCGCCGGTGAGCAGCACGTTGATGCCCGGCGCGTTGGCCAGTTCCCAGGCGATGTTGAGGCCGTTGGTCATCACCGTGACGTCGCGGTGCCCGCGCAGGTGCCGGGCCAGGGTCATCGTGGTCGAGCCGGAGTCGATGATGATGTTGGCGCCGGGCTGCACCATGCGCGCGGCGCAGGCGCCGATGGACTCCTTCAGCGGCAGGTTCAGCGCGTCCTTCTCGTGGATGTCCTGCTCCTGCGGCGGCGTGCGCACCAGCGTGGCGCCGCCGTGGGTGCGGGTGGCCAGGCCTTGCGCCTCGAAATGGTTGAGATCGGCGCGGATGGTCACGGCCGACACGCCAAAGCGTTCCACCAGGTCGGCGACCTGCACCGTGCCGCGTTCGAGCAGCGACTGCAGGATCTGCTGGCGGCGGGAGCGGGTGTTGCGCATGGCCATTCTCGGATTCGCGGGCGACCGGCAAGATTAGCCGTTCGCCGCGCCGCCGGCAGCCGCCCCTGCGTGCGGCGCGCGCGCGCCGGCGCGGTTGGCGCTGCAGGCGCGGGCGTACTCGCCCAGGCACAGGCCGATACGGTGCTGGACCAGGGCCGCCGGGGTAGTGGCGAGCTGGCCTGCGCGTACCGCGCGGTACTGCTCGGGCAGGAACTGGCTGAGCAGTACCAGCGGCGGCGCATGCGCTTCCAGGTTGGCGAACAAGGTCTCCACCGCCGCGCGCACCGCCGGCGCGCCCCAGTAGTAGCGGCAGCGGTCGCTGAAGGAATAGCGGCGCAGCAGGCGTTGCTCGGTCGCGTCGCCCGGATAGTAGGACTGCCAGGACACCGGTTGCGCCAGCATCGCCGCGTCCAGCACCTGCGGCAGCTGCGAGCACTGCGCCGCCGGCAGCAGTTCGGCTTCGATCGCCGCCAGCGCGCACAGCGCCTCGCGGTAGGCGAAGGTGGCGGCGGGGCCGACCTTGAGGATGGCGAAGTGGTCGCGCACCAGCGCGTGCAGCGCGTCCTCGCGCTGGTAGTCGGTGGAGTGCGCCTCGAACACGATGCGCGGCTGCTGCTCGAGGAAATCGGCCAGCGCGGCGGCGGCGGCCGGGTCGTAGTCGTGCACGCTACTGTGGTCGAAATCCACGCCCGGCTGCACCACCAGCGCGATCACCCGTTGCCACGCCGCGCGCAGCGACGGCGTGTCGAAGGCCTGCCGGTGGATGGCCAGGGTCTGCGCGGCCGCGGCCGGCGTGGTCACCTGCAGGCCGCCGGCCAGCGAAGCTTCGCCGCCGGGAATCGGCACCTCGGTGCCGATCACGTACACCGGCGGCGGCAGGCCATGTGCGGCGGCGGTGCGCTCGGCGATCTCGGCCAGTTCGGCCGACCGCGCGGCGACGATGGCATCGGGCAGCGGCACGGGGTCGTCGGCGCAGGCCATGCTGCAGTCCAGGTGGATCTTGTGGAACCCCGCAGCGACGTAGTGCGCGATCAGCACGCGTGCATGGGCCATGGCTTCGGCGGCCGGCCCCTTCTGCCAGGCATTCGGCCCGAGATGATCGCCGCCCAGGATCAGCCGTGCGCGCGGAAACCCTTCCGTCTCGGCCAGTGCGCCGACGTAATCGCGGTACTGCGCCGGGGTCATGCCGGTATAGCCGCCGAATTGGTCGACCTGGTTGGAGGTGGCCTCCACCAGCAGCAGCGTGTCGTGGGCCAGCGCGACCTGCATCGCCGCGCGCAGCACCTGGTCGTTGCTGCAGCAGACGCTGTACAGGCCGACGTTGGCGCCGGCGCGATGGGAGGCGAGCAGGGTCTGCAAGGGCGACATGGACACTCCGGCGGATCAGGAATAGGCGGGATGGCAGGCCAGCAGCGCGGCACCGCGCGCGCCGCCGGCATCGCCGAAGCGCGGCGGCACGATCGGCGGCACCTGCACGCCGGCGAACAGGTGCGCGGCGATGGCCTCGGGCAGTTGCCGGTACAGCGGCGGGTATTGCGACAGGCCGCCGCCGAGCACGATCACGTGCGGGTCCAGCCCCAGCACCACGGCGGCCAGGCTGTGGCCGAGCAGGTCGCGGTGGATGTCCAGCGCCTGCCGCGCGCGCACGTCGCCGGCCTCGGCCAGGGCGATCACCGCGCTGGCGTCGGCGGCCTCGCTGCCGAGATGGCGCGCGATCGCCGCCACGCCGCTGCCGGACACGTAGCGCTCCACGCAACCCTGCAGGCCGCAGCCGCAGTCCAGCAGCGGCAGGCGATGGCGCTGCAGCAGGTGCCCGGGCACGCTCCAGTGGCCCCATTCGCCGGCGATGCCGTTGCAGCCGGCGAGCAGGCGGCCGTGCAGGCAGAAACCGCCGCCGGCGCCGGTGCCGAGGATGGCGCCGAACATGCTGGGATAGCCGTCGGCGGCACCGCCGTGCGCCTCGGACAGCGCGAAGCATTGCAGGTCGTTGCCGATAGACAGCGGGCGCGGCAGTCGCGCCTGCAGGTCCTGCGCCACGCACTGGCCGGTCAGCGCCGGCACGTTCGCGCTCAACTGGCGGCCGCTGCGGCGGTCGCGCACGCCGGGCAGGGCGATGCCGAGCGCGCTGTCGTGACAGCCGAGCGCGGCATCGGCCTCGGCCACCAGCGCCACCACCGCCTGCAGGAAGCCGGCGTAGTCGCCCTGCGGCGTGGCCACGCGGCGCCGCCACAGCACCTGCAGCGCGGCGTCGCAGGCCACCAGTTCGATCTTGGTGCCGCCGACGTCCAGGCCGTAACAAGTGGGCGCGCCAGGCTCAGCCATGGTGGATGGTGACGCCCTGGACCACGCGGTTGACGGTGCCGTCGGGGAACGGGTTGTCCGGGGTCAGGCCGAGCGCGGCCGAACGCTGCAGCGCGAACAGCTGCGCGAAGCCCAGCCACAGCGGCGCCAGCCACGGATCGTCCAGGCCGGCGACGGCGAGCGTGTGGTCGTCGCCCGCGCCGATGTCCGCATGCGGGCCGATCGCCAGCACCTGGCCGGCCACGCCGTCGCGGCGCAGTTCGTCGAGCAGGTCCTGTTCGTAGCGGCGCGCCAGCGGCTGCACGCTGCGCAGCATCACCACCAGGGTGCTGCGGTCGAGCGTGGACTTGGGGCCGTGGCGGAAGCCCAGCGGCGTGTTGGCCAGCGCCAGCACGCGGCCGGCGGTGAGTTCCAGCACCTTCAGCGCGGCCTCGCGCGCCAGCGCTTCCAGCGGGCCGCTGCCGAGATAGATCACCCGTGCGAACGGGCGCTGCGCCAGCGCCGCCACCGCGCCGTCCCACTGCGCCAGGCCGTGGTCGGCCAGTTCCGCCAGCCGCTGCAGGCGCGCGCTGCGCGCCGCCCACGGCGCGCGGTCGAACACGCTCAGCGCCGCCAGCAGCATGCAGGTGAGGCTGCTGGTCATGGCGAAGGCGCGGTCGCAGCTGGCCGGCGGCATCAGCAGGGTGCAGGTGTCGGCGCGGCCGGCGCCGCGGCGGGCCAGTTCGCCGTCGGCGTTGCAGGTGATGTCGAGGAAGCGCGCCTCGTCCACGTCGCTACGCACGCGCTCCACCGCGGCCACGCTTTCCGGGCTGGAGCCGCTGCGTCCGAACGACACCAGCAGGGTCGGCCGCGCGCGCTGCAGGTACAGCGCCGGATGGGTCAGCAGGCTGGTGGTGTGCACCGCACGCACCTCGGCCGGCCACTGCGCATTGATCGCATCGGCCACCATCTCGGCGATGAAGCCGGAACTGCCGGCGCCGGTGAACAGCACGCGCTGGTTCGGATCAGCGAGGCGGTCGCCGAGGAAGGCCTGCAGGCGGTCGCCGGCCTGCGCCAGGTCCTGCGCCAGGGTCCGCCACAGCGCCGGCTGCTGGGCGATCTCGCGGGCGGTGTCGGCCCCGCCCAGGCGCTGCCAGGCGGATGCATCGGAAAGCGGAAGGAGGTCCATGCGGTGGTTCCTGTTGGGCCAGCGCACCATCCTGCTTTTCTTTCGAAATGTCAAACATCGAAAGAAAAAAGAAAGTATTTAGGCAGCGCGGCTTTTGCCCGGATGCTGCGCATCAAAAACGAAAGTAGCCGCGTGATGTTGCTGTCGGATGGAATTTTGAGCAATTTCACTGCGCAAAAGAAAAGCACAGCGTTGCATAAACTTTCGATTTGCCAAAATAAATCTTGTTTTTTGCTTTCAATTTATTGACATCTTTCAAATCCCTGGCCTAGAGTCGGTGCAACGCTTTCGAAACGCCCGGGGAAACGGGTTTGGGGGTCGTGTGGAGAATCGCGTTCGTCGTTCGCCGCTGTTGCCGGCGATCGCGCTGCCGGCCCTGCTGCTGGTGGCCGCCAGTGCCGTGGCCGAGCCGGTCGGCAACCTGCGCACGGTCGCCGCCAGCGCCAGCCGCGACGGCGTGCAGGGCTGGGACCTGCAGACCGACCGCGGCGTGCGCCTGCGCATCGAACTGCCGGCGGCCGATATCGTGCGTGTGCAGGCCGGGCGCCACGGCACGCTCACCGGTGCCGGCGACAAGGCCACGCCGATCGTGCTGCCGCAGCCCAAGACCGCCGTGCAGGCGCAGCTGCAAGAAGATGCGCAGGAACTGCGTGTGCGTACCGACGCGCTGGTGCTGCACGTGCAGCGGCAACCGCTGCGGTTGCGCCTGGAGCGGCTGGAGCAGGGCCGCGCGGTGGCGCTGTGGCAGGAACTGCAGCCGCTGGACCTGGATGCCGCGCAGAGCGTGCAGGTGCTGTCCTCGCAGGCCGACGAAGCCTATTACGGCGGTGGCCAGCAGAACGGACGCTACCAGTTCAAGGGCCGCGAGCTGGAGGTGTCGTATTCCGGCGGCTGGGAGGAGGGCGATCGCCCGAGCCCGGCGCCGATGCTGCTCAGCAGCCGCGGCTGGGGCATGCTGCGCAACACTTGGAGCGACGGCAGCTACGACCTGCGCCAGCCCGACCAGGCCACGCTGCTGCACCGCGAAGACCGCTTCGACGCCTACTACTTCGTCGGCGCCGACCTGCCGCGCCTGATCGAGCGCTATACCCAACTGACCGGCCGCCCGAGCATGCTGGCGCGCTGGTCGCTGTCCTACGGCGATGCCGATTGCTACAACGACGGCGACAACGCCAAGAAACCTGGCACCGTGCCCGACGGCTGGCACGACGGCCCCACCGGCACCACCCCGGACGTGGTCGACAGCGTGGCGCGGCAATACCGCGAGCACGACATGCCCGGCGGCTGGATCCTGCCCAACGACGGCTACGGCTGCGGCTACACCAGGCTGCCGGAGACCGTGCAGGGCCTGGCCCGCTATGGCTTCCGCACCGGCCTGTGGACCGAGAACGGCGTGGACAAGATCGCCTGGGAAGTCGGCAAGGCCGGCAGCCGCGTGCAGAAGCTGGACGTGGCCTGGACCGGCAAGGGCTACCAGTTCGCGATGGACGCCAACCACCAGGCCTACGACGGCATCCTCGCCAACTCCGATGCGCGCCCGTTCCTGTGGACGGTGATGGGCTGGGCCGGCATCCAGCGCTACGCGGTGGCCTGGACCGGCGACCAGAGCAGCAGCTGGGACTACATCCGCTGGCATGTGCCGACCCTGATCGGCTCCGGCCTGTCGGGCATGGCCTACGCCGCCGGCGATGTCGATGCGATCTTCGGCGGCAGCGCCGAGACCTTCACCCGCGACCTGCAGTGGAAGGCCTTCACCCCGGTGCTGATGGGCATGAGCGGCTGGTCGTCGAATGCGCGCAAGCATCCGTGGTGGTACGACGAGCCGTATCGCAGCATCAACCGCGATTACCTGAAACTGAAAATGCGCCTGACCCCGTACATGTACGGCCTGGTGCACGATGCCGCGCAGACCGGCGCGCCGCCGGTGCGCGGGCTGATGTGGGAGGACCCACGCGATCCGCACGCACAGGACGAGACGTACAAGAACCAGTTCCTGCTCGGCCGCGACCTGCTGGTGGCGCCGGTGTACCGCAGCCAGGCGGCCAGCCGCGGCTGGCGGCGCGACATCCATCTGCCGGCCGGCGGCTGGATCGACTACTGGGACGGTCGCCGCGTGCAGGCCGGCGCCGACGGCCGCCAGCTCGACCGCCAGGTCGACCTGGCCACGCTGCCGCTGTTCGTGCGCGCCGGCGCGATCCTGCCGATGTACCCGGCGATGCTGTACGACGGCGAGAAGCCGCTGGACGAGGTCACCTTCGACCTGTATCCGCAGGGGGCCTCGCAGTACACGCTGTACGAGGACGACGGCAACACCCGCCGCTACCAGCAGGGCGAGTCCAGCACGCAGGTGGTGCGCATGCAGGCGCCGGCGCAGGGCAGCGGCCCGGTGCAGGTATGGATCGACCCGGTGCAGGGCCGCTACGCCGGACAGTTGCCGCAGCGCCGTTACGCGCTGCGCGTGCTCGCGCGGCAGGCGCCGCGGTCGGTGCAGGTCGGCGAACGCGCGCTGCGCGCGCTCGCCGACGCCGCGGCCTTCGCCACGGCCAGCGAAGGCTGGTACTTCGACCCCAGGGAGCGCCGCGGCACCGTGCACGTGCGCACCGCCGTGCAGGACATCCGCCAGCCGTTGCAGCTGATGCTGGACTTCCCGGTCGCCGCCGCCGCGGCCGACGATGCCTATCCGGCCGCGCCGGTGCTGGGCCGCGCGCTGCCCGCCGACAGCCTGCTGGTGGTCAACCGCCCGGCCGAGGAGCCCGGCCATCCGCTGGAGAACGCCTTCGACGACGACCCGGGCACCTGGTTCCGCAGCGTGCGCAACCAGGCCGTGCGCACCGGTGCGCACGAATGGGTGATCGGTTTCGGCGAGCGCAAGATGATCGACGGCATCGAGCTGGCGCCGCGCAACGACAAGAACTGGAAGCACGGCCAGGTGCGCGACTACGAGGTCTACCTGGGCGACAGCAACGGCGAGTGGGGCGAGCCGGTGGCGCGCGGCCACCTGCGCCTGCAGGAAGGCGTACAGCGCATCGACTTCCCGGCGCACGCTGGCCGCCTGCTGCGCTTCCGCGTGCTGAGCGTGCAGAACCCCGAGGGCGACGGCGCCGACAGCAACGACCCGATGGTCACCACCGCGCAGCGCCGACCGCGCGCCTTCGATGCGCTGCAGCCGCGCGACGTCGGCCCGATCACGCTGTCCACCTTCCACATCCTCGAGCACCCGGCGCCGGAGCGGCCGGCGCAGCAGCGTTACCTGTCCGAGCTGGCGTTGCCAGCGGCATTGGCCGGTCGCGTGCGCGCCGACCAGGCCTTGCGCGGCGATGCCGGCATGCGCATGAACGGCCTGCAGTTCCGCCGCGGCCTGGGCGTGGGCGCCGACAGCCGCCTCGATCTGCGTCTGCACGGCGACTGGCGCCTGCTGCGCGCCGACCTGGGCATCGACGACGCCTGCCGCAGCGCCGGCGGCCTGCGGTTCCAGGTCTGGGGCGACGGCCGCCTGCTCTACGACAGCGGCCTGGTCAGCGCGCCGGGCGTGGTCAAGCCCGAGCTGGACATCCGCGGCCTGTCCACCCTGAGTCTGCGCACGCTGGGTGCGCAGGGTCCGCAGCCTGCCCAGGTCTGCGCCAACTGGGCCAACGCCGTACTGATCGGTCAGGAGGGCGACACCGCCAGCTTCGTCGCCCCATGACCGCCCCGTAACACCGCTCCTCCCCCGCCTTTCCCGACTGCGGCCGCCTGGCCGTGGCCCGGGAGCGCTTTGCCCGCCGATTCCGCGTTCGCGCCGCACCCTGCCAGGAGAGAACCCCGATGTTGCCCGCCCGTCATCTTCATCCCCGCTGTCGCCCGCTCGCTCCGTTGACCCTGGCCATCGCCGGTGTCCTGCTCGCCGCCCTGCAACCCGCCGCCGCGCAGGACAGTCAGGCCGCCACCGACCTGGCCCGGGTCGAGGTCACCGGCTCCAACATCCGCCGTACCGACGTGGAGACCGCCTCGCCGGTGCAGGTGATCAGCAAGCAGGACATCCAGGCGATGGGCGCACGCACGCTGCTGCAGGTGCTCGACAACCTGCCGGCGGCGCGGCCGGCGCAACAGGACGCGCGCTCGCTGTTCACCGGTTCCGATGGCGCCTCGCAGGCCAATCTGCGCGGCCTCGGCGCGCAGGGCACGCTGGTGCTGTTGAACGGCCGCCGCCTGTCGTACTACGGCGCGCCGGCCGGCTTCCAGACCCAGTTCGTCAACATCGATGCGATCCCGGCCGCGGCGATCGAGCGCATGGAAGTGCTGACCGACGGCGCCTCGGCGGTGTACGGCACCGACGCGGTGGCCGGCGTCATCAACGTGATCACCAAGCGCAACTTCCAGGGTGCGGAGATCAATTTCAGCAACGACACCTCCACCCGCATCGAGTCCTACGGCGAACACCAGGCCAGCATCACCGCCGGCTTCGGCGACCTTGCCGAGAACCGCTTCAACGTCTATGGCGCGGTCAACGTGTACCGGCGCGATGCGATCCCGCTGCGCGACTTCTACGACAAGCGCCCGGCGCAGTACTACGTCAACAATCCCAACTACCTGACCAACCTGCGCCTGGGCGTGGGCAGCAAGCCTGGCCAGTTCAACCCGGGCAGCTATTTCGCCTTCGACCCGGTCACCGGGCGCCGCGTGCAGGAAGCCGCACCGGGCTGCCAGAACGTGCTGACCAGCGAGGCCGCCGGCCCGCGCTGCGTGTGGGAAACGTGGTTGAACAACGAGATCGACGCCGGCGCCAAGTCCGAACGCAACACCGCCTATCTCAACGGCACCTTCCTGGTCGGCGCCAGCACCGAACTGTTCGCCGAGGCCACCTACACCGACATCGACCTGCGCGCCAACGGCGGCACCCCGCGCGCGTTCAACACCACCACCGGCAACCCCACCAGCTGGTTCTCGCGCAACACCGGCAACACCGTCAACCAGTTCCTGTATCCGTTCCTAGGGCCCAACAACGAGTACAACCATGCCAGCCCACAGTTGAAGGCGATGATGGGCGGCGTGGTCGGCCTGCAGTACCTGCTGCAGGACGCCGGCCCCGACTACTTCGGCCAGCGCAATACCGACAAGAGTTACCGCGTGCTCGGCGGCGCGCGCGGCAGCTTCGGCGACTGGAACTGGGAAACCGCCTTCGCCACCGCCGGCACCCACTCGGTCACCTACCAGACCGTCAACGTCAACGTGAAAGGCTTCGAGAAGGCGTTCGGCCCGTTCACCATCGACCCGGGCACCGGCCGGGTGATCATCTCCGACCACCCGGCGTACAGGTTCGGCGAGATCAGCGCCGCCAACGCTGCGCTGATCCGCGAGGCCTTCCCCACCTTCGACATCGAATCGTGGACGCGCCTGCACACCCTCGACGGCAAGATCGAAGGCCCGCTGTTCCAGTTGCCGGCCGGCGAAATGCGCGCCGCGTTCGGCTTCAACGCCAGCCGCGAGACCTTCTACACCCCCGGCAACCCGGACGCGGCCGACGGCCTGATCACCCAGCAGGGCGGCTCCTGGTTCGACGGCAAGCGCAACACCTATGCGCTGTTCGCCGAGACCGTCGCGCCGATCACCGACAAGCTGGAACTCGACGCCGCGTTGCGCGCCGACAAGTACCCGAACTTCAGCACCAACCTCGCGCCCAAGGTCGGCTTCAAGTACCAGGCCTTCGAGCAACTGCTGCTGCGCGGCACCTATTCCACCGGCTTCCGTGCGCCGAGCCTGGCCGAGTCCGGCAGCGGCGGCGTCTATGCGCAGCTGGGCGGCTACCGCGACGAGGTGCGCTGCGGCGAGACCAACGCCATCGCCAACCTGCTGCTGCAGTCGCGCCGCAGCGGCGACGTGGACCTGGGCAAGAGCCTGCTCAATGCCGACTGCAGCCGCACCGTGGCGCGCATGACCCAGCCGAACCCGGACCTGAAGCCGGAGAAGGCCAAGATCGCCACGCTCGGTTTCGTCTACGAGCCGGCCAACTGGCTGTCGGTGTCGGCCGACTACTGGTTCATCTATCGCGACAACGAAATCGTCGCCCCGGACTACCGCCGCGCCGGCGACATCACCGCCATGACCCGCTCGCCGATCACCGACAGCGATCGCGCCAATCTCGCGCAGTTGGCGGCGATGTGCGCAGACCCGGCCAGCGGCGTGGCCTGCCCGGGCACGTTGCCGGGCTACAGCGTGGGCAACGTCGCCAGTGTGGTCGGGCAGTACCGCAACCGCGGCAAGACCCTGGTCGACGGCTTCGACATCGACGCGCGCAGCCGCTTCTCGCTCGGCCGGTGGGGCGGGCTGAACATCGGCCTGGCCGCCACCATCGCCAACCGCAACCGCTTCTACATGGACCAGGACAGCGGCTGGTACTACGGCGACGTGGTCGGCTACTACAACAACCCGCGCCTGCGCGCCACGCTCAACGCCGACTGGACCTACCGCCAGGTCACCACCAGCATGTTCGTCAACTACGTCGGCGGCACCAAGTGGGCCACCGACCGGATCGACGCCGAGGACAACAACCCGCAGACCTGCACCGCCGGTTATCTGAAGCTGCAGCCGAGCAAGTGCGATGGCGCGCCGTCGTGGTGGACCGCCAACCTCAGCGTCACCTGGCGCCCGGACGACGCCTGGAACCTGAGCTTCACCGTCAAGAACCTGTTCGACCGCCTGCCGTTCTACGATCCGAACAGCTTCCTCGGCGATTCCAGCGACTACGCCACCATCTTCGGCCGCGGCTACAGCGTGACCATCGGCTACCGCTTCAAGTGAGCGCACCTGCAGCAGCATGCGTGCCGGCCGACGCCGGCGCGCATCCAAGAGGAGACCGCACCGCATGAAACGACGCGACTTCATCGCCGCTGGCGCTGCCATCGCCGCCAGCAGCCTGCTGCCGCAGACGCCGGCCTGGGCGCGCAAGCGCACCCTGCGCCTGGCCATGATCGGCACCGGCATGCGCGGCCAGGTGCTGCTGACCGAACTGCTGCGCCGCGACGACGTGGACCTGGTCGCCCTGTGCGACAGCGAGCCGATCATGCTCGGCCGCGCCATGGCCATGGTCGCCAAGGCCGGCAAGCCCGCACCCACCGCCTACGGCCAGGACCGCGACGCCAGCGCCTGGAAGCGCGTGCTGGCGCACAAAGGGCTGGATGGCGTGATCGTGGCCACGCCCTGGGAGTGGCATGCGCCAATGGCGATCGCGGCGATGCAGGCGGGCGTTGCGGTCGGCTGCGAGGTGGTGGCCGGCATCACCCTGCAGGACCACTGGGACGTGCTCAACGCCCAGCTCGCCACCGGCACCCCGTACATGCTGCTGGAGAACGTCTGCTACCGCCGCGACGTGATGGCCGCGCTGCAGATGGTGCGGCAGGGCCTGTTCGGCGAGCTGGTGCACCTGCAGGCCGGCTACCAGCACGACCTGCGCGGGGTGAAGTTCAACTCCGGCGACCCGGACCAGCCCTACGACAGCGGCGTGGAGTTCGGTGCCAAGGGCTGGAGCGAAGCGCGCTGGCGCACCGCGCATTCGGTGCAGCGCAACGGCGAGCTGTATCCCAGCCACGGCATCGGCCCGTGCGCGATGTACGCCGGCATCAATCGCGGCAACCGCTTCACCCGCCTCAACGCCTTCGCCAGCAAGGCCCGCGGCCTGCACGACTACACCGTGGCCAAGAGCGGCGGCAACACTCATCCCAGCACCAAGGTGGCGTTCAAGCTGGGCGACGTCGTCACCACCACCCTGGCCTGCGCCAACGGCGAGACCATCCTGCTGCAGCACGACACCTCGCTGCCGCGTCCTTATTCGATGGGGTTCCGCGTGCAGGGCACCAAGGGCCTGTGGATGGACCTCAACCAGTCGATCCATCTCGAAGGCCGCAGCCCGCCGCACCAGTGGGAAGCCTTCAAGCCCTACCAGGATCAATACGAACACCCGCTGTGGACGCGCTATGCCGCCACCGCCGCTGGCGCCGGCCACGGCGGCATGGACTGGTTCGTCATCCACGCCTTTGTCGAAGCACTGAAGGCGAGGGCACCGATGCCGATCGACATCTACGACGCCGTGACCTGGAGCGCGATCACCCCGCTCTCCGAACAGTCGATCGCCAGCGGCTTCCAGACCGTGGCCTTCCCGGATTTCACCGCGGGCGCGTGGCGCCAGCGCACGCCGATCTTTGCGTTCGACGGCGCGTATTGAGCGCGATGCCGTGGTGGCATGCGGTCGCGACGCCGGGCACTGCCCGGCGTTTTCCGTTCTGGCGCTGCGGGTATCGGCGCTCGGTGCCGTTGCAGCGCGAATGGACGACGAACCCCCGCGCTTTGCCCGCAGCCGGCAGACACGCGACAATGGACGGCCGATGTCGGACGGTTTGCGGCATCGCGGAACCCATAAGAAACATACGCCGCCGTACTGTCGGTGCTGCCTATTTCCCCCTGCCAGAGGTCATCCGTCGCGTCATGTCGAATACGCCCAAGATCCTGTACACGCTCACCGATGAAGCCCCGTACCTGGCGACGCAGTCGCTGCTGCCGATCGTCGCCGCGTTCGCCGGCACCGCCGGCATCGCCGTGGAGACCCGCGACATTTCGCTGGCCGGCCGCCTGATTTCGCAGTTCCCCGAATACCTGCGCGACGACCAGCGCATCGCCGACGACCTGGCCGAGCTGGGCCAGCTGGCGACCACGCCGGAAGCCAACATCATCAAGCTGCCCAACATCAGCGCCTCGGTGCCGCAGCTCAAGGCCGCGATCAAGGAACTGCAGCAGCAGGGTTATGCGCTGCCGGACTATGCGGACGAGCCGAAGGACGAGAAAGAGAAAGAGGCCAAGGCGCGCTACGACAAGGTCAAGGGCAGTGCGGTCAATCCGGTGCTGCGCGAGGGCAATTCCGATCGCCGTGCGCCGGCCTCGGTGAAGAACTACGCACGCAAGCACCCGCACCGCATGGGCGCATGGAGCGCCGAGTCCAAGTCGCACGTGGCGCACATGGACGCCGGCGATTTCTACGGCAGCGAGCGCTCGGCGCTGATCGAACAGGCCGGCAGCGTCAAGATCGAACTGGTCGGCAAGGACGGCACGGTGACCGTGCTGAAGGAAAAGACCGCGGTGCAGGCCGGCGAGCTGATCGACGCGGCGGTGATGAGCAAGCGTGCGCTGGCCGCCTTCGTGCAGGCGCAGATCGCCGATGCCAAGCAGCAGGGCGTGCTGTTCTCGCTGCACCTGAAGGCGACCATGATGAAGGTCTCCGACCCGATCATGTTCGGTGTGGTGGTCGAGGCGTTCTACCGCGACGTGCTGGACAAGCATGCCGCCACGCTCAAGCAGGTGGGTTTCGACGCCAACAACGGCATCGGCGACCTGTACGCGCGCATCGCCAACCTGCCCGAAGCGCAGCGCACTGCGATCGAGGCCGACCTGCAGGCGCTGTACGCGCAGCGCCCGGCGCTGGCGATGGTCAACTCCGACAAGGGCATTACCAACCTGCACGTTCCCAGCGACGTGATCGTCGATGCGTCGATGCCGGCGATGATCCGCGACTCCGGCAAGATGTGGAACGCCGAAGGCAAGCTGCAGGACACCAAGGCAGTGATTCCGGACCGCTGCTACGCCGGCGTGTACCAGGCGGTGATCGAGGACTGCAAGCTGCACGGCGCGTTCGACCCGGCGACCATGGGCAGCGTGCCCAACGTCGGCCTGATGGCGCAGAAGGCCGAGGAATACGGTTCGCACGACAAGACCTTCCAGATCCCAGTCGACGGCACGGTGCGTGTCACCGATGTCGGCGGCACGGTGCTGCTGGAGCATGCGGTGGAAGCCGGCGACATCTGGCGCATGTGCCAGACCAAGGACGCGCCGATCCAGGACTGGGTCAAGCTGGCGGTCGAGCGCGCGCGCCTGAGCGCCACCCCGGCGGTGTTCTGGCTGGATCCGCAGCGCGCCCACGATGCGCTGATGATCCAGAAGGTGGAGCGCTACCTGCAGGACCACGACCTCAACGGTCTGGACATCCGTATCCTGCCGCCGGTGGAAGCCACCGCGTTCTCGCTGCAGCGCATCCGCAAGGGCGAGGACACCATCTCGGTCACCGGCAACGTGCTGCGCGACTACCTCACCGACCTGTTCCCGATCATGGAGCTGGGTACCAGCGCCAAGATGCTGTCGATCGTGCCGCTGATGGCCGGCGGCGGCCTGTTCGAGACCGGTGCCGGCGGTTCGGCGCCCAAGCACGTGCAGCAGTTCGTCGAAGAGAACTACCTGCGCTGGGATTCGCTGGGCGAGTTCCTGGCCCTGGCCGCGTCGCTGGAACACCTGGGCCAGCGCCACCACAACGCCGCCATCGGCGTGCTGGCGCGCACCCTGGACCAGGCCAACGGCCAGTTCCTGGACAACGACAAGTCGCCCTCGCGCAAGGTCGGCGGGCTGGACAACCGCGGCAGCCACTTCTACCTGGCCCTGTACTGGGCGCAGGCGCTGGCCGCGCAGGACGAGGACGCCGCGCTGAAGGCGCGCTTCGCCCCGCTGGCCAAGCAACTGACCGAGCAGGAAGCGACCATCGTCGCCGAACTCAACGGCGTGCAGGGCCAGCCGGTCGACATTCAGGGCTACTACCGCCCGAACCTGGAGCTGGTCGGCAAGGCGATGCGGCCGAGCAAGACCCTCAACGACGCCCTGGCGACGTTGAACGCGCAGTAGTCCGCTGCCGCGGTGCCGCAACCGAACCCGACCGGCGCGCACGCGCCGGCCGGGTTTTTTGTGCACGTGTCCCGGCCGGCGCCTCAGCGGAAGGGCGACAGGCGTTCTTCAGTGGGTGCCGCGGCGCAGGCGGGAGACGGCTGCTGCTCGCTGCACGTGCGCATCGCCGCGGCCTCGGGATCCTGGGGCCGCGCATCGGCCGATGCGGGCGGCGCCTTTCCGGGGGCGACCAGCGACTGCGCCAGCGCGACGTCGGCGATATGCCCATGGTGGAACAACAGATCGCTGTAGATGCTCATCGTCGTGCTCCTGGCTTGAGTGAAATCCACAATAGGAGCAAGCTGGAGCAGGGAAAATCTCGCATTTCGCAAGAAAGACTTGAATGGGATTCAATATGGCGCGTCCGCCGCTGCATGCCTTGCAGGGTTTCGTCAGCGTCGCCCGACTCGGCAACCTGTCGCGTGCGGCGGCCGCGATGCACCTTACCGTCAGCGCGCTGAGTCACCAGATGCACGCGCTGGAAGAGCGCCTGGGCCATCGCCTGTTCGACCGGCACCCGCGCGGGGTGATCCTGACCGCGGACGGGCGGCGCCTGCTCGAGCGCATTGGCCCGCACCTGGACGCGATCGGCGAAGCGCTGCAGCCGTTCGCCGCGCGCCGCGACCACGTGCTGACGATCAGCCTGACCCCATCGATGGCCTCGGCCTGGCTGGTGCCGCGCCTGGGCGATTTCCTGGCCAGGCACCCACAGGTCGAGATCAATCTGCTGTCGGACAAGCATCTGGTCGACTTCGAGCGCCAGCTGCAGGTCGATGCCGGGTTGCGCATCGGCAACGGGCAGTGGCCGGGCCTGGCGGTCGAGGCGCTGTTCGACGAGTGGCTGATGCCGATGGCCAGCCCGGCGTTGATCGCGCGGATGGGCGCACGACCAGGGCCGCTGGCGCAGTGGCCGCTGATCGGCGATCCGGACGGGGAATGGGACCGCTGGTTCGCGGCCGCCGGTGAAGAGGCGCCGGCGCGCTATGTCGCGGTGTTCGACGATTCCGAGTCGCAACATCGCGCCGCGCTCGACGGCGTGGGCGTGGCCCTGGGCCGCATCACCCGGACACGACTGCTGCTCGACGCCGGCCAGTTGGTGCCGCTGTCGCCGCATCGGGTCAAGGCGTCCTGGTCGCATTACCTGGTGTATCCGCCGCGCTCGGCCGCCCATGGCGGGTTCCTGGCGTTCCGCGACTGGCTGCGCGCGCAGGCCGATGAGCACCTGCAGCCCCCCATGGCAGCGCCGCTCACCCCCAAGCGCCGTCGCGCGCGGGGCTAGGACGTAGCGGATACACGCACCCGCCTCAACCCGCATCGCACGCTCTACACTGCGGGTATGCCCTCCACACCGCTGCCGCTACCGTCCGAACGCCGTGCCCAGGTCATCGGCCGCATCGTCTTCGAGGCGTTCGAGGACTACCACGCGCGCTTCGCGCAGATCTCCTCGCGTGCGCGCCAGCGCTTCGAGGCGCGCGACTGGAGCGCCGCGCGCGAGGATGCGATCGAGCGCATCGCCCTGTACGACCAGTGCATCGCCGAATGCATGCTGCGCCTGCGCGCGGTGCTGCTCGGCCAGGCGCATGACCGCGCGCTGTGGATCCGCGCACGCGACCACTACGCCGAGCTGATCGCCGCGCTGATCGACCAGGAGCTGTACAAGACCTTCTACAACACCCTGACCCGGCGCTTCTTCCGGACCCAGGGCGTGGACGCGCAGATCGAGTTCGTGGCGCTGGATATCGAGCCCACCGACGCCATCACCCATCCGGTGGCGCGGCACAACTACGTGGTGTCCGAGGCGCGGCCTGTGGACGCGTTCGTGCGCGTACTCGGCGACTATCCGTTCGACGTGCCGTACGCGCACCGCACGCGCTGCGCGGCCGCCATCGCGGTGCGGTTGCAGGACGACCTCGCCCACTGGGGCGAGAATCCGGTACGCGGCATCGAACTGCTGGAGACGGTGTTCTACCGCGAGCGCCGCGCCTACCTGATCGGCCGCGTGTTCGGCGAACACCGCTTCTCGCCCTGCGTCATCGCCCTGGTCAACGACGAACAGGGCCTGCGGGCCGAAGCGGTGCTGACCAAGCGCAACGACGTGGCGCAGCTGTTCGGCATCTCGCGCAGCTATTTCCAGGCCGACCTGTCCACCGTCGGCGATGCGGTGGTGTTCCTGCGCAGCCTGCTGCCGCACAAGCCGATCGACGAGCTGTACACCATGCTTGGCCGCGCCAAGCAGGGCAAGACCGAGCGCTTCCGCACCTTCTTCCGCCACTTCCAGGCGCATCCCAACGAACAACTGGTGCATGCCGAGGGCACGCCGGGCATGGTCATGGCGGTGTTCACCCTGCCCAGCTACCCGCTGGTGTTCAAGCTGATCCGCGACCGCTTCGCCTACCCGAAGACGATGAGTCGCGAGGAAGTGGAGGAGAAGTACGCGCTGGTGTTCAACCTCGATCGCGTCGGCCGCCTGCTCGACGCGCAGCCGTACCGCTCGCTGCGTTTCCCGCGCTCGCGTTTCGCCCCGGCGCTGCTGAAGGAGTTGATGGAGGGCTGCGCGCGCAGCCTGCGCGAGGACGGCGACGACCTGATCGTCGAGCTGTGCTACGTGCAGCGGCGGCTGCGCCCGTTGAACCTGTACCTGCGCGAGCAGGGCGCCGAGGCCGCGCGCGAGGCCGCGCTGGACTACGCACAGGCGATCAAGGACATGGCCCGCAACAACATCTTCCCCGGCGACATGCTGCTGAAGAACTTCGGCGTGTCGCGGCAGGGCCGGGCGGTGTTCTACGACTACGACGAACTGTGCCTGGTCACCGACTGCAACTTCCGCGACTGGCCGCAGCCGCGCAACGAGGAAGAGGCGATGTCCGCCGAACCCTGGTTCCACGTCGCCCCGCGCGATGTGTTCCCGGAGCGCTTCGCGATGTTCATGGGCCTGCCCGCCGCGTCGCTGGAGGCGGTGCGCCACGCACACGGCGAGCTGTTCGATCCGCAGTGGTGGCGCGACCTGCAGGCGCGGCTGCGCGAGGACGACTATCCGGACGCGCCGCCTTACCCGGACGCGCTGCGCCTGGCCTGAGTTGCCGGTGGGCCGCCAGTGCGGTGTAATCGGCGCCTCATCTCAGGCAAAGGAATGCGCGATGCAACGTCGATCCCTCCGTTCGTGGTGGCGCTGGAGCGCCGTGCTGTCGCTGCTGCTGGCATTGACTGCCGTCGCCGCCGACGGAGTCGGGCCTGGCGCGGTGCGCAAGCAGATCGAAAGCAGCATGGTGGTGAGCGGCACCATCGACATCGAACCCAGCGGCAAGGTGTCGGCGCTGGCGCTGGACCAGCAGGAACGCCTGCCCGAGGGGGTGGTTGGCTTCGTCCGCAACAGCGTGATGCAGTGGAAGTTCGAGCCGGGCATGCGCGATGGCAAGCCGGTGCCGGCGCGCGCGCCGATGACCCTGCGACTGGTCGCCAAACGTCTGCAAGGCGACGACTATCAGATCGAGATCCGCAGTGCCGACTTCACCCGCTACGATCCGAGCGATCACAGCGTGGTGACCGCGATTCGGATGAAGCCGCCGGCCTATCCGCAAGCGGCCTACAGCGTCGGTGCCGCGGGCTCGGCGTACCTGGTGCTCAAGGTGGGCCGCGATGGCCGCGTGGCCGATGCCGTTGTCGAGCAGGTCAATTTGCGCGTGGTGGCGTCCGAGCAACAGATGCAGCAACTGCGCGAGGTGCTGGGCAAGAGCGCGCTCGGCGCGGCGCGCAAGTGGACCTTCCGCCCGCCGAGCGAAGGCAAGCACGTGGATGCGCCGTACTGGAACGTGCGCGTGCCGGTCGATTACGCGCTGCTCGACCAGCCCCGCCAGGGTGCGCCGTCGGCTTACGGCCGCTGGATGAGCTACGTGCCTGGCCCGCGCCAGCGCGCGCCGTGGAGTACCGACGAGGATGCTGCCGGCTTCTCGCCGGACCTGTTGCCGGCCGGCGGCGTGTACATGGCCGACGGCGCCGGCCCGCGCCTGTTGACGCCGCTGCAGGGCGGTTGATCGGCGCCGGTGTTCGCCTGGTCTTGCAGGCCGGGCTGCCCGCGCAGGCGCAGACCACCCGCCAACGTTAGCGCGCCGCGCGGCGGTCGTCGTCGCGGCGTCGCGTCGAGACGACCAGCACCGCCAGCAGCAGTCCGGCCAGCAGCAGCGACGCACCGACCGTACCCAGGTCCAGCCCGCCTTTGCCGGCCGGCTTGCTGAGCAGGTCGCCGAGGGTTGCGCCGAACGGGCGGGTCAGCACGAACGCCGCCCAGAACAGCGCCGTGCGCGAGACGCCGGTGAACGCATAGGCCAGGGCGATCGCCGCCAGCAGCGCCGCGATCAGCAGCGCACCGCCGGCGAAGCCCAATCCTGAACTGTCGGCCAGGTAATCGCCCAGCGCGGTGCCCAGGGTGTTGGAGACCAGGATCGCCAGCCAGTAGAAGACCTCGGCGCGGCCGCTGCCGATCCGCTCGACCGACAGGCTGCGTTCGCAAAGCCACCACGTCGCCAGCACTGCAGCCAGCAGGCTCACCAGCAGCAGCGCGCCCTGCGCGTAGCCCAGGCCCAGGCTGCGGTCCATGTAGTCCGACAGCGTGGTGCCGGCGGTGCTGGTGGTCAGGATCACCCACCAGTAGCGCCACGGCTGGAACCGCCGCGCGCGCAGCTGCGCCCACAGCGAGACCAGGAACACCGCCAGCAGCAGCACGCTGCTCAGCGCATAGCCGACATCCAGGGTCATCGACAGCAGGTCGCCGCCGGTCTCGCCGAGGGTGGTGGCGCAGATCTTCATCACCCAGAAGCCGAGGGTGACTGAGGCGACCTTGCTGATGGCGGTGTTGGCGGTGACGGGCATGGCGGCGGACGCGGCGGGGCGAATGCCGCCCATCTCACCCGCACCCACGTCGAAAGACCGTCGGACCCTGTATCGGCACGTCGCCGCGCATGACCGACGGCCACAAACGCGAACGCCCCGCCGAAGCGGGGCGTCGCGGTCGACCCGGCGCTGAACTCAGCGCTTCATCGAACCGAAGAACTCG
Source organism: Xanthomonas sp. D-109 (assembly GCF_017746095.1). NCBI lineage: Bacteria > Pseudomonadati > Pseudomonadota > Gammaproteobacteria > Lysobacterales > Lysobacteraceae > Xanthomonas > Xanthomonas sp. D-109. Next base: position 14,820 of record NZ_JAGHWV010000005.1, on the reverse strand, counting down.
TCGTTGGACTTGGTGTTCTTCATCTTGTCCAGCAGGAACTCCATCGCCGCGATCTCGTCCATCGGATGCAGCAGCTTGCGCAGGATCCAGATCTTCTGCAGCAGTTCCGGCTCGATCAGCAGGTCCTCGCGGCGGGTGCCGGAGCGGTTGATGTCGATGGCCGGGTACACGCGCTTCTCGGCGATACGGCGGTTCAGGTGCACTTCGCTGTTGCCGGTGCCCTTGAACTCTTCGTAGATCACCTCGTCCATCTTGCTGCCGGTCTCCACCAGTGCGGTGGCGATGATGGTCAGCGAGCCGCCTTCCTCGACGTTGCGCGCCGCGCCGAAGAAGCGCTTCGGGCGGTGCAGGGCGTTGGCGTCGACGCCGCCGCTGAGCACCTTGCCGGAGGACGGCACCACGTTGTTGTAGGCGCGGGCCAGGCGGGTGATCGAGTCGAGCAGGATCACCACGTCCTTCTTGTGTTCGACCAGGCGCTTGGCGCGCTCGATCACCATTTCGGCGACCTGCACGTGGCGCGCGGCCGGTTCGTCGAAGGTCGAGGAAATGACCTCGCCGCGCACGGTGCGCTGCATTTCGGTCACTTCTTCCGGGCGCTCGTCGATCAGCAGCACGATCAGGTGCACGTCCGGGTGGTTGGTGGTGATCGCCGTGGCCACCTGCTGCATCAGCATGGTCTTGCCGGCCTTCGGCGGGGACACGATCAGCGCGCGCTGGCCCTTGCCCTGCGGCGCCATCAGGTCGAGGATGCGGCCGGAGATGTCTTCCGAGGACCCGTTGCCGCGTTCCAGGGTGAAGCGCTTGCGCGGGAACAGCGCGGTCAGGTTCTCGAACAGGACCTTGTTCTTGCTCGCTTCCAGCGGCTCGCCGTTGATGGTGTCGACGATCGACAGCGCGAAGTAGCGCTCGCCGTCCTTCGGGAAGCGGATGCGGCCGGACAGGTGGTCGCCGGTGCGCAGGTTGAAGCGGCGGATCTGGCTGGGCGAGATGTAGGTGTCGTCCGGGCCGGCCAGGTAGCTGGCCTCGGCCGCGCGCAGGAAGCCGAAGCCGTCCGGCAGGATTTCCAGCACGCCGTCGGCGGCGACGCCTTCGCCGTGGCGGGTCAGCACCTTCAGCAGGGCGAAGATCACGTCCTGCTTGCGCGCGCGGGCCACGCCGTCCTGGATGTTGAGCTGCTCGGCGATGTCCAGCAGCTTCTGCGCCGGCATCCTCTTCAGATCGCTCAGCGAGTAGATCGGGAAGCCTTCCGGCACGCTGGCGTGCGGGCGCGGCACGAACGGCTCGTTGCCGCCGTTGTCGCTGGGCAGGCCGTTGTCCTGGAAGCGGTCGCCGCCGCGCTGGTTGCGGTCGCGGTCGCGGCGATTGCGGAAGCGATCGCGGCGGTTGCCCTGCTGGTTGTTCTGGTTGTTCTGGTTCTGATTGTTGAAGCGGTTGTTGTTGCCGCCGTCGCGCGGCTCACGGCCTTCGCGCGGCTCGCCGCCTTCAGATGCCTGGCCGCCGCCCTGATGGGCCGGCGCGTCGCCGCCGCCGTGGCTCTGGCCGCCGCTGGCGGCCGGGGACGGGGCCGACTCAGGAGCCGCGGCGCGCGGCGCCTCGGTCTGGGCGGGCGCAGGCGCAGGCGCGGGATTCAGCGGCAGGGTCGGCTGTGCCGGCGCGCCGTGCTCGGCGGCGCCTTCCGCACCGCTCGCGGCCTTGCTGACGCGCGGCTTGCGCACGCGCTTCTCGGCGGGGGCGTCGGCGCTCCCGGGTTCGGACATGGTGTGATCGGACAAGTGGTGTTCCTCGCTAAGAGTGCGAGCGCCCAGCGTGGGGGCATACGGGGTTGGGAGGAGGTCTGGGAGAGAATCTTCCAGAGGGGGTGCGGTGTGCGAATGCCACCGGATGCATCGACACTATCACCGCCACGCAGGCACGGCAAGCAGGCGTTCGTGGGCGATTCAGCCGCCGGCGATGCAGCGCCGGCCTGGTTGCCGCGGCGCCGCCCCGGTTGCGGAGCGGTCGCCGGCAGCGGGCGTCAGGCGGCGCTGCCGCCCAGGGTCTTGTCGATCATCTGGGTCAGCTGGCCCTTGCCGACCGCGCCGATCTGGGTGGCCTGGATCTGGCCGTTCTTGAACAGCAGCAGCATCGGGATCGAGCGCACGTGGTACTTGATCGCGGTGGCGCGGTTCTCGTCCACGTTGACCTTGGCGACCTTGAGGCGGCCGTCGTAGGCGTCGGCGAGGTCGTCCAGCACCGGCGCGATCATCTTGCACGGGCCGCACCACTCGGCCCAGAAGTCCACCAGGACCGGCTCGTCGGACTGCAGCACCGTGGCATCGAAATCGGCGTCGCCGACGTAAAGCACCTTGTCGCTCACTTTGGGGGTTCTCCTGGGCCAATGCGACTGGCCGGACCGGGTGGCCGCCGCATTGCGGTAAACTGGGGCATTGCGCGGCGATCTCAAGGGATTCCCCCTGTCGCGCGACCCGGCATGGAAGACGCCAGTGTGCGACGCTGCCGGGACCGATGCAAGCCGCGACCTTACGCTTCGGGCGGGGTGGCCTCACGAAGATGGAATGATGAGCGACAAACCGCTGACCGATGTGACTTTTTCCGCGTTCGAACTGCAGCCCGCGCTGCTCGCAGGCCTCGAAAGCGCCGGCTTCACCCGCTGTACCCCGATCCAGGCGCTGACCCTGCCGGTGGCCCTGCCGGGCCGCGACGTGGCCGGCCAGGCCCAGACCGGCACCGGCAAGACCCTGGCGTTCCTGGTGGCGGTGATGAACCGCCTGCTCAGCCGCCCGGCGCTGGCCGACCGCAAGCCGGAGGATCCGCGCGCGCTGATCCTGGCCCCGACCCGCGAACTGGCGATCCAGATCCACAAGGACGCGGTCAAGTTCGGCTCCGAGCTGGGCCTGCGCTTCGCCCTGGTCTACGGCGGCGTGGACTACGACAAGCAGCGCGAACTGCTGCAGCAGGGCGTGGACGTGATCATCGCCACCCCCGGCCGCCTGATCGACTACGTCAAGCAGCACAAGGTGGTGTCGCTGCACGCCTGCGAGATCTGCGTGCTCGACGAAGCCGATCGCATGTTCGACCTGGGCTTCATCAAGGACATCCGCTTCCTGCTGCGGCGCATGCCCGAGCGCGGCACCCGCCAGACCCTGCTGTTCTCGGCCACCCTCAGCCACCGCGTGCTGGAGCTGGCCTACGAGCACATGAACGAGCCGGAAAAGCTCGTGGTCGAGACCGAGAGCATCACCGCCGCACGCGTGCGCCAGCGCATCTACTTCCCCTCCGACGAGGAGAAGCTGACCCTGCTGCTGGGCCTGCTGTCGCGCAGCGAGGGCGCGCGGACCATGGTGTTCGTCAACACCAAGGCGTTCGTCGAGCGCGTGGCGCGGGCGCTGGAGCGCAACGGCTACCGGGTCGGCGTGCTGTCCGGCGACGTGCCGCAGAAGAAGCGCGAGACCCTGCTCAACCGCTTCCAGAAGGGTCAGTTGGAGATCCTGGTGGCCACCGACGTGGCCGCGCGCGGCCTGCACATCGACGGGGTCAAGTACGTCTACAACTACGACCTGCCGTTCGACGCCGAGGACTACGTGCACCGAATCGGCCGCACCGCGCGGCTGGGCGAGGAAGGCGACGCGATCAGCTTCGCCTGCGAGCGCTACGCGATGAGCCTGCCGGACATCGAGGCCTACATCGAACAGAAGATCCCGGTCGAGCCGGTCACCGCCGAGCTGCTGGTGGCGTTGCCGCGCACCCCGCGCGCGCCGGTGGAGGGCGAGGCCGCCGAGGCCGAGGGCGAGGAGAGCATCGGCGAGATCTTCCGCGAGGCCCGCGCCCAGCGCGAGGCCGACGAGCAGCGTCGCGGCGGCGGTCGCGGCAAGCCCGGCGGCGGTCGCAGCGGCCCGGGCGGCCGTGGCGAGTCGCGCAGCGCCGACGGCAAGCCGCGGCGTCCGCGCACGCCGCGTCCGGCCGATGCCACCGCCGCTGCGGCCGACGGCACTGCGCCGGCTGCCGCCGCGCCGGCGCCTGCCCCCAAGCCGCCGCGCGCTGCACCGGCCGAGGGCGCAGCGCCCGCGGTCGAAGGCGAGCGTCCGCCGCGCAAGCGCCGTCGCCGTCGCGGTGGGCGCCCGCTGGAAGGTGCCGAGGGTGCACCGGCCGGCAACGGCAGCGCCGCGCCGGCGGCCGCGGCCAAGCCGGTGCAGGTCGTGGCCACCCCGGTCAAGGCCGCGCGCCAGGCCGATCGCGGTGCGGCGGCGACCAACGATTCGTTCCTGACCCGCCTGGGCCGCAAGCTGCGCTCGCTGGTCTCCAGCTCCTGAGCAGGACCGGCCGTCCGCCGCGTGCGACGCGCGCGGTGGACGAACACCCGCTCCGCTCCGGCATAATCGCCGGATGAGCGTTCTGCGGTTCGACAATGTCAGCAAACAGTACGCCGGCGGCCACGCGGCGCTGGTGGACGTCAGCTTCGAGGTCGAGGAGGGCGAGATGCTGTTCGTCACCGGCCATTCCGGTGCCGGCAAGAGCACCCTGCTCAAGCTGATCCACCTGAGCGAGCGGCCCTCGCGCGGCGCCGTGCTGTTCGGCGAGCGCAACCTGCTGAAGGTGCGGGGTCGCCGCGTGCCGCTGCACCGGCGCGAGGTCGGCGCGGTCTACCAGGACCACCGCCTGCTCACCGACCGCAGCATCGCCGAGAACGTCGCGCTGCCGCTGATCCTGCGCGGCACCCGCCGCGCCGAGATCGGCAAGCGCGTGCGCTCGGTGCTCGAGCGCATGGGCCTGGGCCACCGCGAGAAGGCGCTGCCCTCGCAGCTGTCGGCCGGCGAGCAGCAGCGCGTCGGCATCGCCCGGGCGATGGTCGGCGAACCGCGGCTGCTGGTCGCCGACGAACCCACCGGCAATCTCGACCCGACCCTGGCCGCGGAAATCATGCAGCTGTTCGCCGAACTGCCGGCCCGCGGCACCAGCGTGCTGGTGGTCAGCCACGACCTGGCCCTGCTCAAGCAGATGCGCAAGCGCGTGCTGATCCTGGACCACGGCCGCCTGATCGACGACATCTCGCCGCAGGACCTGGCCGAATGAGCGCGCGCAACGCCGGCGCCGCGGCGCCCTCGCGGCTGGGCGTGTGGTGGGACCACCACCTGCACAGCATCGTCTACAGCCTCGGTCGCGCCATGCGCAAGCCGTGGGCCACGCTGCTGACCATGGCGGTGATGGCGCTGGCGCTGACCCTGCCGCTGGGCCTGTCGATCGCCCTGGACAACCTAAAGCAGTTCGCCGGCAGCGTGCAGCAGTCGCGCGACATCAACGTGTTCCTGAAGACCGACGTCGACGCCGCCGCGGCGCAGGCGCTGGCGCAGACCCTGCGCGGCCGTGGCGACGTGGCCGCGGTGACGCTGCGTACCCCCGCCGAGGGCATGGCCGAGCTGCGCGACAGCGCCGGCCTCGGCGAAGCGCTGGATGCGCTGCAGGACAACCCGTTGCCGACGCTGCTGATCGTCACCCCGGCCGCGGCCGATGACACCCCGCTGGCGACCGCACTGACCGCGCTGCCGCAGGCCGACCTGGTCCAGCACGACGCGCTGTGGCGCAAGCGCCTGGATGGCTGGCTGCATTTCGGCGAACGTCTGGTCCAGGTGCTGTCGCTGCTGCTCGGCGCCGGCGCGGTGCTGGTGGTCGGCAACACCGTGCGCCTGGACATCCAGTCGCGACGCGAGGAGATCGGCGTGCTGCAGCTGCTCGGCGCCAGCGACGGCTTCATCCGCCGCCCGTTCCTGTACCTGGGCGCCTGGTACGGTTTCGGCGCCGGGGTGCTGGCGCTGGGCCTGCTCGCCGCCTCCGGCATGGCCCTGGGCCAGCCGCTGGCGGCACTTGCCGACAGCTACGGCAGCCACTTCGTGCTGCATGGCCTGGACGCGTTGCACGCCGGCTTCGTGCTGCTCGGCACCCTGCTGCTGGGCTGGCTCGGCGCCTGGCTGGTGACCGGCCACTTCCTGCGCCAGACGCGGCCCACCGACACCTGAGGCGCACATGGCCGGGCACGAGCTCAAGCATCTGATCAGCGCCGCCCCCCGGGTGATGGTGGTCGATGGCTCGAAGCTGGTGCGCAAGCTGATCGCCGACGTGCTGCATCGCGAACTGCCCGACGTGACCGTGGTCGGCTGCGCCAGCATCGCCGAGGCGCGCGCCGCGCTGGAGGCCGGCCCGGTCGACCTAGTCACCACCTCGCTGGGGCTGCCCGACGGCGACGGCCTGGCCCTGGCCCGCAGCGTGCGCGAAGCCGCCGGCCAGGCCTACGTGCCGGTGATCGTGGTCTCCGGCGACGCCCAGCAGCACCTGGTCGAGCGCCGCTTCACCGAGTACGTCACCGACTACTTCGACAAGTCGCTCGGCCACGAGGCGCTGGCCACCTTCATCCGCGGCTACGTGCAGCCGCAGCCGGTGGCCGGCGCCACCGTGCTCTATGTCGAGGACAGCCGCGTGGTGGCCGAGGCGACCAAGCGCATGCTCGAGCGCCAGCAACTGCACGTGGTGCACGTGCTCAGCGCCGAGGACGCGTTCGCCCTGCTGACCGCCGAGTCGCTGGGTCGCACCACCCGCCGCATCGACCTGGTGCTGACCGACGTCACCCTCAAGGGCGAACTCAACGGCCGCGACGTGGTCCAGCGCATCCGCGTCGACTTCGCCTACGGCAAGCGGCGCATGCCTGTGCTGGTGATGACCGGCGACAGCAACCCGCACACCCAGTCCGAGTTGCTGCGCGCCGGCGCCAACGACCTGGTGCAGAAACCGATCGAAGAGCGCCTGCTGGTCACCAAGGTGCTGTTCCAGTTGCGCCTGGCCCGGCTCGACGAGATCGCCGTGACCTTCTGATTGATGTGATGTCCCGAGCCTGCAAGCGATGAGCAACAACGAAGACGAAAGCCGGATCCAGCTGGAGCCGTCATGGAAGGCGCAGGTGGGCGACTGGCTGCTGCGCCCGGAGATGCGCGAGCTGGCCACGTTCCTGCGCCAGCGCAAGGCCGCTGGCGCGCGGGTGTTCCCGCCGGGGCGGCAGATCTTCGCCGCCTTCGACGCCACCCCGTTCGAGCGGGTGGAGGTGGTGATCCTCGGCCAGGACCCGTACCACGGCCACGGCCAGGCGCACGGGCTGTGCTTCTCGGTGCTGCCGGGGGTGCCGGTGCCGCCGTCGCTGCTGAACATCTATAAAGAGATCGAGGACGACCTGGGCATCCGCCGGCCGGACCACGGCTGCCTGCTGCCGTGGGCGCAGCGCGGCGTGCTGCTGCTCAACGCGGTGCTGACGGTGGAGGAGGGCCGCGCCGGCGCACATCAGGGCAAGGGCTGGGAGGGCTTCACCGACCACGTCGTGGAGACCCTCAACCGCGAGCGCGAGGGCCTGGTGTTCCTGCTCTGGGGCAGCTATGCCCAGGCCAAGGGCAAGGTCATCGATACCCGCCGCCACCGCGTGCTCAAGGCCCCGCACCCCTCGCCGCTGTCGGCGCACCGCGGCTTCCTCGGCTGCAAGCATTTTTCCTCGGCCAACGAGTACTTGAAGCGCCGGGGTGCCGCCCCCATCGACTGGAGTCTGCCGCCGCGCGCGGAGCTGGAAGCGGCTTTGCGCGGCGCCTGAACCCCGGTTGGACAAGGCGCGGCGTCCACCGCATGTGGACGCCGTTTTCGCGAACTGGATGGTAGTTTGGTGGTCAGAAGACGGAAGCCGCGATGCTTCCGGATTGTTTCAGTGGCTTGTGCTGCAGTGTCATTCCTGATTCATATGTTGCATAAACAGAACACAGGAACTTTTTACTGTACCCAGCAGTCCAATTAGTAGACTGCTAAGATGAGCCCTATGAGCCAGACTCTGACTACCAACGCATTGGTTGCCAACAACCTCCCGATCCCCAGTCCGCTCGGTTCGCTGGATGCCTACATCGGCGCCGTGCATCAGATCCCGGTGCTGACGTCCGACGAGGAACGCGCACTGGCGGCGCGGTACCGCGACCAGGAAGACCTGGATGCGGCCCGCGAACTGGTCCATTCCCACCTGCGCTTCGTGGTGCACGTGGCCCGCGGCTACAACGGCTACGGCCTGCCGCTGGGCGACCTGATCCAGGAAGGCAACATCGGCCTGATGAAGGCGGTCAAGCGCTTCGACCCGGACATGGGCGTGCGCCTGGTCAGCTTCGCGGTGCACTGGATCCGTGCCGAGATGCACGAGTACATCCTGAAGAACTGGCGCATCGTCAAGGTCGCTACGACCAAGGCGCAGCGCAAGCTGTTCTTCAACCTGCGCAAGTCCAAGACCCGCCTGGGCTGGATGAACGCGGCCGAGGTCACCGCCGTGGCCAAGGACCTCAACGTGTCCGAGCGCGAGGTGATGGAGATGGAGTCGCGCCTGTCCGGTCGCGACATCGGCTTCGATGCGCCATCCGACGAGGACGACGACCACGCGCCGCCGTCGCCGGCCGCGTACCTGATGGCCAACGAGGAAGATCCCTCGCAGGCCTACGAGCGCGCCGACAGCGAGGACAACCAGCTGCAGCTGCTGCGCGAAGGCCTGGCGGAATTGGATGCGCGTTCGCGCGACATCATCAAGCGCCGCTGGCTGGATGCCGACAGCAAGATCACCCTGCAGGAACTGGCCGACGAGTACGGCGTGTCGGCCGAGCGCATCCGCCAGATCGAGGCGAACGCGCTGAAGAAGATGAAGGCGCTGTTCGTCGCCTGAGTCGCCTGCGGCGATCGCTTGCAACGCGCGAAAAGGCCCGGCATCGCCGGGCCTTTTCTGTTTGGCCTGGGCTGGCTCGTGGATCGGCGACTGCGGGCGCGCCCACGATTGGCTACGACTCCGGCGGCCGCGCCACCGGCAGGTGCCAGCCGTAGCGGATCGCCATGAAGCGCAGGCCGAAGCACAGCACCGCGCCCACTCCCAGGCCCCAGGGCTGCGGCAGGTGCAGCACCTGCGCCGCGGCGACCACGCCGCCGCCGAGCAGGGCCGCCACCGCGTACAGCTCGGCCTGCAGCACCACCGGCGTGCGCGCCACCAGCAGGTCGCGGACGATGCCGCCGCCGATGCCGCTGAGCATGCCCAGCAGCGGCGCGCTCAGCGGGCCCAGACCGAACGCCAGCGCCTTGCTGGTGCCGTAGACCGCGAACAGCGCCAGGCCCATCGCATCGAAGATCTGCACCGGATTGCGCAGGCGCTCGACCGTGTGGTGGCGGTAGAAGGCCAGCAGCCCGGCCAGGCAGGCGACGCCGAGATAGCGCACGTCGGCCAGCGCTGCCGGCGGGGTGGCGCCGATCAGCACGTCGCGGGCGATGCCGCCGGAGACCGCGGCCGCGCACGACAGCACCAGCACGCCGAACAGGTCCAGGCGATGGCGCACGCCGACGGTGGCGCCGCTGATCGCGAACACGAAGGTGCCCAGCAGGTCGAGCAGGAACAGGAAGGTCGCCAAGACGGGCACTGCGCTGCAGCAAAAAGGCCGGCTAGGATCGCAGCCCGGCCCTGCAGTGTCACCTGTCCGCGGGTGGCGCGGCCTGTGCCTGCGTTGCCTCGGCTGCGGGCGGGTCGCCGAGGATGATGCGCGCGGCACGCTGGTAGCTCCAGTACGCCCACGCCCAGTTGAGCAGCACCACCACGCGGTTGCGGAAGCCGATCAGGAAGAACACGTGCGCGGCCAGCCAGAACCACCAGGCCAGCACGCCGGAGAGCTGCAGCCGGCCCAGGTGCACGATCGCGGCCATGCGCCCGATGGTGGCCAGGTTGCCGTAGTCGGCGTAGCGGAACGGCACGCTGGCGGTGTCGCCGCGCAGCCGCCGGCGCAGGGTGTCGGCGACGTGCCGGCCCATCTGCTTGGCGGCCGGCGCCACGCCGGGAACCGGGCGGCCGTCGGCCTGCTGCACCGCGGCCAGGTCGCCGGCGACGAACAGTTCCGGATGGCCGGGTACGCTCAGGTCCGGCTGCACCTGCACGCGGCCGCTGCGGTCCAGCGGCGTCTGCAGGGTCTTGGCCAGCGGCGAGGCGGCCACGCCGGCGGCCCAGACCACGGTGCGCGCCGGCACGAAGGTGCTGCCCAGGCGATAGCCGCTGGCGTCGATGTCGGCGACCGGCACCCCGGTCAGCACTTCCACCCCGAGCTTTTCCAACTGCTTCTGCGCCTTGGCCGAGAGGTGCTCGGGGAAGGAGGACAGCACCCGCGGGCCGGCCTCGATCAGCCGCACCCGCGCCTCGGCCGGGTCGATGCGGCGGAACTCGTGCTTCAGCGTGTGCCGCGCGATCTCGGCCAGGGTGCCGGCCAGTTCGACGCCGGTGGGGCCGCCGCCGACGATGGCGAAGCTGAGCCAGGCCGCGCGCGCGGCGGGGTCGGTTTCCGCTTCGGCGCGCTCGAATGCCAGCAGCAGGTGCCGGCGCAGTTGCAGCGCGTCGTCCAGGGTCTTCAGACCCGGCGCATGCGCCGCCCAGTCGTCGTGGCCGAAATAGGCGTGGGTGGCGCCGGTGGCGACCAGCAGGTAGTCGTAGGCCAGCGTCTGGCCGTCGGCCAGGCGCACGTGCCGCGTCTGCTTGTCGATGTCGACGACTTCGCCCAGGCGCACTTCGACGTTGTCCTGGTGGCGCAGGATCTGCCGCAGCGGCGCGGCGATGTCCGGCGCCGACAAGCCGGCGGTGGCGACCTGGTACAGCAGCGGCTGGAACAGGTGATGGTTGCGGCGGTCGATCAGGGTGATGCGCAGCGGTGACTTGGCCAGGGCGCGGGTGGCCCACAAGCCGGCGAAGCCGCCGCCGACCACGATCAGGTGCGGCACGCGTGTGTCGTCCATGCAGGACTCCAGGAGGGGGAGGGGAAAGGAGGCGTCCGGTGTCGGCGCGACGGTCGTGGGCGCGCGTGGCGCACCGATCCACGGAAACGCGCGCGGCCAGTGGGGCGTTGCGCGATCGTCGAGGGCCGGACCTGCATGTCCGTATAGTAGCGCGATGCCAAGCGCGGTCAGCGACAGGGAGGACGCACGGTCATGCCAGCGACAGTGAAGCCGCGCGCGTCGGCGCCGCCACAGGCGCCACTGCCGTCGCGCTGGCGCAGCCTGCTGTTCTGGACCAAGACCCGCGCGCTGCAACTGCGCCGCGCGCTGCACGATCTGCGCGACGGTCCGCGCCGGCATCGCCGCGACGCCGGCCTGGCGATCGCCGACGGCAGCTGTGCCGAATCGGTCACCGCGCTGTGGCCCGACAGCGAGGAGACCGCACCGCAGCTGGTGGCCGGCAAGATCCACAACCTGCGCCTGGCCGCGCGTGCGCTGCACGGCGTGGAGGTGCCGGCCGGGGCCACCTTCAGCTTCTGGCGCCAGCTCGGTCGTGCCACCCGCGGCCGCGGCTTCGTCGCCGGCCGCGAACTGCGCGAGGGCTGCCTGGTGCCGTCGATCGGTGGCGGCCTGTGCCAGGTGTCCAATGCGATCTACGACGCGGCGCTGCGGCAGGGCCTGGAGATCGTCGAGCGACACCGCCACACCCAGGTGATTGCCGGTTCCCTGGCCGAGCGCGACCGCGACGCGGTGGTGTTCTGGAACTACGTGGACCTGCGCCTGCGCGCCGCCGCGCCGTGGCGGCTGGAGGTATGGCTGGATGGCGAGGCGCTGCACGTGCGCATCCGCGGCGGCACTGCGACGCCGGCGGCATTGCCGTTGCCGCCGCTGCAGCGCCGCACCGCGCCCGCCGGCGTCGATGCCGCCAACGACTGCACCCGCTGCGGCCGCAGCGCCTGCCATCGGCATGTGGCGGCGGTGCCGGAGGGCTTGCACCGCACCTGGCTGGTCGACGAGGACTGGCCGGAATTCGCCGAAGACCGCCGGCGCCGGCAGCAGCCGGGCGATCGGGTGCTGGCATTGCCGCGGCACAGCGTCGCGGCAGTGTGCGCGGCGTTGTTGCGGCGCTGGTGGCTGTGGCGTGGGATGCCGTTGCCGCAGGCGCGCCAGCGCGCGCAGCGCATCCGCCTGCGGGCGCTGCGGCAGCGCCTGGGCGCGCGCGACGTCGACCTGGTGGTGCCGCAGAGCCTTTTGCCGGACCTGTGGCTGGCCGGCGAGTTGCAGGGTCGGCGCTGGGACGTGTGCATGACCGCCTTGCCGATGCACCTGCTGCAGGCGCGCCTGGACGTGGCCGCGCAGCGGCATCCGCACAGCCCCACCTTGTGCGATTTCCGCGCCGATCCGGCGCTGGTCGACGCCGAACGTGCGGCGCTGGTGCAGGCGCGGCACTGGATCACCCCGCACCGCGAATTGCTGGCGCTGGGCGGCAGTCGTGCGCTCGCGCTGCAGTGGCAACGGCCGGAGGTTTCGGCGGAGCAGGCGGCCGTTACCGCGAACGCCGCGCCGCGTGTGCTGCTGGCGGCCTCGGCATTGGCACGCAAGGGCGCCTACGCACTGCGCGATGCGGTGCGTGATTTGCCGCTGGTGGTGCTGCTGCCGCCGGGTGCGCAGGAGACGCCGGACTTCTGGAACGGCATCGCGGTACAGCGGGTCGCCTCGATGGCCGAAGGCATGCATGCGGCCTCCCTGGTGCTGCTGCCGGCCTGGATCGAACAGCAGCCGCGTGGCCTGCTGCTGGCCATGGCGCTGGGCAAGCCGGTGATCGCCACCGCCGCCTGCGGCCTGTCTCCGGATGCTGGCGCGTGGCGCTGCGTGGAGGCCGGCGACAGCACGGCATTGCGCGCGCAAGTGGTCGATGCATTGGGCCTGGTGGATTGAGCGAAACCCGTGGGCGTCAGGGCCGCCGTCTGCTTTGCCACGGCGATCGGATGCGCGTTCGTCTGGAGCAGCTTCAGAGCGGCACTGCTTGTCGACACGCGCCATTGCCGCGTAGGAGCGGCTTCAGCCGCGATGAAGCATTACCGGTAATGCCCGTCGCGGCTGAAGCCGCTCCTACGGAAGCGAATCGCGTGAAATCGGATCGCGCATTGGATTGCGTTGATCCGCGGCTTCATCCATGCACGAAGGGCACATCACTAGCTCGGCGACGCGTGCCGGTGCTCTAGCGGCTGTATTGCTGGGAATGCGCCGTCGCCTCAGTACAGATCCTGCGGATCCACATCCAGCGACCAGCGCACCCGCCGTGCCTGCGGCAGCGCGTGAATCGCCGGCACCGCCATGTCCAGCACCGCATGCAGCGCGCGCCGCGTGTTCGCCGACAGCAGCAACTGGGTGCGCTGGAAACCGGCGCGGCGCGGCATCGGTGCCGGCATCGGGCCGAAGCGTTGCACCTCGTCCTGCACCGGCAGCAGCGCGCGCGCGGCGGCGAGGAAGGCGTTGGCGTGTTCGACCTGCTTGGCCTCGGCGCGCAGCAGCGCCAGGTGCGCGAACGGTGGGAAGCCGGCGGCCTCGCGCTGCTCCAGTTCCGCCGCGGCGAAGGCGTGGTAGCCGCCGTGCACAAGGGTCTGCAGCAGCGGATGCCCGGGGTGGTGGGTCTGCAGCCAGACCTCGCCAGGCCGTGCCGCGCGGCCGGCGCGGCCGGCGACCTGGATCAACTGCTGCGCCAGCTTCTCGCTGGCACGGAAATCGGCCGAGAACAGCCCTTCGTCGATGCCCACCACCACCACCCGGCTCAGTTGCGGCAGGTCGTGGCCCTTGGCCAGGATCTGCGTGCCGACCAGGATGCCGGGCGCGCTGCCGAGCGTCGCCAACTGCGTCTCCAGCGCATCGCGGCGCTGGGTGGTGCCGCGGTCGATGCGCAGCACCGGCACGTCCTGAAACGCCTGCACCAGGCGTTCCTCGAGGCGTTCGGTGCCGATGCCCTGCGGCTGCAGCGCCAGGCTGCCGCAATCCGGGCAGGCCAGCGGCGCCGGCTGCCGTGCGCCGCAGTGGTGGCATTGCAGGCGTCGGCCGCCGGCGTGCACGGTCATCGGCGTGGCGTGCAGCGGGGTGCTGCAGCGCTGGCACGGCGCGGTCCAGCCGCAGTCGTGGCACAGCAGCACCGGCGCATAGCCGCGGCGGTTCTTGAACACCAGCACCTGGCCGCCTTCGGCCAGTGCCGTGCCGATCCCGGCCAGCACCTCCGGCGACAGCCCGTCCTGCAGCGGGCGCTTGCGCACGTCGAGCACGCGCACCGTCGGCGGCCTGGCGTCGCCGGCACGGCGGGTCAGGCGCAGGTGCGCGTAGCGGCCGCCGGTGGCGTTGTGCAGGCTCTCCAGCGACGGCGTGGCGCTGCCCAGCAGTACCGGCACGTCCAGCGCCTTGCCGCGGACCAGGGCGAAATCGCGGGCGTGGTAGCGGATGCCGTCCTGCTGCTTGTAGCTGCCGTCGTGTTCCTCGTCGACCACGATCAGCCCGGCCCGCGGCAGCGGCACGAACACCGCCGAGCGGGTGCCGACCACCACCTGCGCCTCGCCACGCCAGGCGGAGGCCCAGACCCGCGCGCGTTCGTTGTCGTTGAGCCCGGAATGCAGCGCATGCACCGGCACCCCGAGGCGGGCGCGGAAGCGCGCCAGGGTCTGCGGGGTCAGGCCGATCTCCGGCACCAGCACCAGCGCCTGGTGGCCGCGCGCCAGGCAGGCGGCGATCGCCTGCAGGTAGACCTCGGTCTTGCCGCTGCCGGTGACGCCGTCGAGCAGGAACGGGGCGAAGCCGGCGGCGCCGACCACTGCGTCGATGGCCGCCTGCTGCTCGGCGTTGGGCACCGGCCCGGGCTGCGGCTGCGGCGCCGCGGCGCTGGCCGGCACGGCGATGCGTTCGGCGTGGCCGCGCTTGGCCAGGGCGCGGGCGGCGCCGCGCCAGTCGTCCATCGCCTGGTCCAGCCGGTCCTCGTCCACGGCGCCGTCCGCCCGCAGCGCGGCGAAGCGGTGC
>NZ_JAGHWV010000004.1:0-26759 GCF_017746095.1 Xanthomonas sp. D-109 | reverse complement strand
TCCGCCGATGGCGCCGCGTCCGGCCGGTGCCGCGCATCCGGCCAAGCCGGCGGCGCCGCGCAGCGACGACCGCAACAATGCCGCCAACAAGCACAAGACCCGCGGCTCGCACGTGATGGTCGCCGGTGTCGAGGACGACGACAGCACCAGCCGCTTCGCCGGCCAGCTGCATCTGTCCGCGGCCGACCGCGCGCGCCGTTCCAACGTGCGTGGCAAGCCGCGCGGCGGCAGCCACAGCGGTGGCCGTCGCCAGGCCGAACCGTCGCGCAGCGGCGGCGGCGCGCACGGCTTCGAACGTCCGACCGCGCCGGTGGTGCGCGAAGTGGCGATCGGCGACACCATCACCGTGGCCGACCTGGCGCAGAAGCTGGCGCTGAAGGGCGGCGACGTGGTCAAGGCGCTGTTCAAGATGGGCGTGATGGCCACCATCACCCAGTCCATCGACCACGACACCGCCGCGCTGGTGACCGAAGAGCTCGGCCACAAGCCGGTGCGTGCGGGCAGTGCCGACGCCGAGGACGCGCTGCTGGCGCACACCGAGGACGCGCAGGGCGAGAAGCTGCCGCGGCCGCCGGTGGTCACCATCATGGGCCACGTCGACCACGGCAAGACCTCGCTGCTGGACTACATCCGCCGCACCAAGGTCGCCTCCGGCGAAGCCGGCGGCATCACCCAGCACATCGGCGCCTACCACGTCGAGACCGATCGCGGCGTCATCAGCTTCCTGGACACCCCGGGCCATGCCGCGTTCACCTCGATGCGCGCGCGCGGCGCCAAGCTCACCGACATCGTGGTGCTGGTGGTCGCGGCCGACGACGGCGTGATGCCGCAGACGGTCGAGGCGGTCAAGCATGCGAAGGCGGCCGGCGTGCCGCTGATCGTGGCGGTCAACAAGATCGACAAGTCCGGCGCCGATCCGCTGCGGGTCAAGAACGAGCTGCTGGCGCAGGACGTGGTCGCCGAAGAATTCGGTGGCGACACCCAGTTCGTCGAACTCTCGGCCAAGACCGGCCAGGGCATCGACGTGCTGCTGGACGCGATCTCGCTGCAGGCCGAAGTGCTGGAACTGCGGGCGGTGGCCGAAGGCCGCGCCAGCGGCGTGGTGATCGAGTCCTCGCTGGACAAGGGCCGTGGCCCGGTGGCGACGGTGCTGGTGCAGCAGGGCGCGCTGAAGAAGGGCGACTACCTGGTGTGCGGCATCCAGTACGGCCGCGTGCGTGCGCTGTTCGACGAGACCGGCAAGCAGCCCGATTCGGCGGGTCCGTCGATTCCGGTGCAGGTGCTGGGCCTGTCCGGCGTGCCGGATGCCGGCGACGACTTCGTGGTCGTCGACGACGAGCGCCTGGCCAAGGACGTGGCGCAGCAGCGCGAGACCAAGCGCCGCGAATCGCGCCTGGTGTCCTCGGCGGGCAGCCGCATGGAAGACATCATGTCGCAGCTCGGCAAGGGCGAAGGCCAGCTGTCGCTGAACCTGGTGATCAAGGCCGACGTGCAGGGTTCGGTGGAAGCGCTGAAGCAGTCGCTGACCGCGCTGTCCAACGAGCAGATCCGCATCAACGTGATCCATTCCGGCGTGGGCGGCATCACCGAGTCCGATGCGAATTCGGCGCTGGCGTCCAAGGCCACGGTGATCGGCTTCAACGTGCGTGCCGACGCCTCGGCGCGGCGCATCATCGAGACCAACGGCATCGACCTGCGTTACTTCTCGATCATCTACGACGTGATCGACCAGGTGAAGCAGGTGGCCTCCGGCCTGCTGGGCGTGGAGATCCGCGAAGAGATCATCGGTATCGCCCAGGTGCGCGACGTGTTCCGCAGCTCCAAGTTCGGCGCCGTCGCCGGCTGCATGGTCGTGGAGGGCGTGGTCAAGCGCAACAAGCCGATCCGCGTGCTGCGCGACAACACCGTGGTGTTCGAGGGCGAGCTGGAATCGCTGCGTCGCTTCAAGGAGAACGTCGACGAAGTGCGCAACGGCACCGAGTGCGGTATCGGCGTGAAGGCGTACAACGACGTCAAGGCCGGCGACCAGATCGAGTGCTTCGAGCGCATCGAAGTGCAGCGCACGCTGTAAGAGCTGGGATTCGGGAATCGGGATTGGGGAATGGGAGGAGCGGGGCGCTGCAGGTGCGCCGCTCGTCCCAGACCCTTCCCGATTTCTTTATTCCGAACAGAGAGATTTTCGCCATGCCCACCAAATCCTTTCACCGTACCGATCGCGTGTCCGCGCAGATCCGGCGCGACCTCGGCACGATCGTGCATGCGGCCGTGCGCGATCACGGCCTGCCGTCGGTCAGCGTGTCCGACGTCGAGGTCACCCGCGATCTTGCCCATGCCAAGGTGTTCGTCACCGCGCTGATGCAGGAACGCTCGGCCGAGGCGGTCAAGGGCCTGAAGGAACTGGCGCCGCAGCTGCGCAGCGAGCTGGCGCGGGCGATGAAGCTGCGCCACGTGCCCGAACTGCATTTCCATTACGACGATTCGGTCGATCGCGGCGAGCGCATCGACAATCTGTTGCGCGACATGCCGGAACTGCAGCAGGAGCAGGACGACGACGGCCATGCCGCCGACGACGCCGACTCGGCGCCGCGCAAGGACTGAGTCCGCTGCCGACGCCGCGGCGTCGGCGTCCAGTGTTTGAGTGCGGGCGCCGAACGCGAGCGTCCGTTTCGCAGTCGCGATCGCGGCGCTCTTTCATCCCTATGGCGTCACGCTGTTCCATGCGTGCCGTTCGCCTTGCGCCATGCCGGCGCCGGATCCGCCACTCCCGACTCTCCAATCCCCAATCCCCGCCCACACCCCATGCCCGTCTTCGGCCCGCGCCTGCCTCGTATCGTCTTCCGTCGCCTCGACGGCATCGTGCTGCTCGACAAGCCGATCGGCATGAGTTCCAACGCGGCGCTGCAGGCGGCGCGGCGGCTGTTCCGTGCCGAGAAGGGCGGCCACACCGGCAGCCTGGATCCACTCGCCACCGGGCTGCTGCCGCTGTGCTTCGGCGAGGCGACCAAGCTGGCCGGGCTGCTGCTCGGCTCGGCCAAGGCCTACGAAGCAGAGGTCGTGCTGGGCGTCACCACCGACAGCGACGATGCCGAGGGCGCGGTGCTGCGCACCCGCCCAGTGCCGCCGCTGGACGCGGCGACCCTGGAGGCGGTGCTGGCACCGCTGCGCGGGCGCATCCGCCAGCGCGCGCCCATCTACTCCGCGCTCAAGCAGGGCGGCGAGCCGCTGTACGTCAAGGCGCGCCGCGGCGAGGCGATCGAGGCGCCCGAGCGCGAGGTCGAGGTGCATGCGATCGACGTGCTCGCGCATGCCGGCGACCGCCTGCGCCTGCACGTGGCCTGCGGGTCCGGCACCTACATCCGCAGCCTGGCCCGCGACCTGGGCGAGGCGCTGGGCTGCGGTGCGCATATCGCCGCGCTGCGGCGGCTGTGGGTGGAACCGTTCCGCAACCCGCAGATGGTCACCCTGGAGCACCTGCAGCACCTGGCCACGCAGGATCCGGTGGCACTGGAGGCGCTGGTGCTGCCGCTGGCCGCCGGCCTGGCCGATTTCCCGCCGCTGCGCCTGGAGCATGCTGCGGCGCAGCGCTTCCGCATGGGCCAGCGCCTGCGCGATCCGGCCTGGGCGCCCGGCCTGGCCGCGGTGTTCGACGCCGATGGCGTCCCGCTCGGCCTGGGCCAGGTCGATGCGAGCGGGCTGCTGGCGCCGCAGCGCATGTTCAATCCGTGACCGCAAGACGTCCGCGGTGGACCTTGCCTGACTGTCGTTCAGTCATGACGCTGTCTTAACGCCTTGTTCCCCCGGGCCAGGGCCGGTACAATTCGGCGGCCTTTCCGGCACGCTGCGCTCCGGCGCAATCCTTCGCAATCGGCGAGCCAGGCGGTGCGTCCTTCGCACGTTCCTGCCGGCCCCGCATCTCAGAGAAACAACCTCATGTCCATCGACACCCAGAAAGTCATCGAAGAAAACAAGCGCGGCGCTGCCGACACCGGTTCGCCGGAAGTGCAGGTCGCCCTGCTGACCGCCCGCATCGAGCTGCTGACCGGCCACTTCAAGACCCACAAGAAGGATCACCACAGCCGCCGCGGCCTGCTGCAGATGGTCAACCGCCGCCGCAGCCTGCTCGACTATCTGAAGAAGAAGGATGGCGAGCGCTACAAGGCGCTGATCGAGAAGCTCGGCCTGCGTCGCTGAGTCAACGAACCCCACCGCGGCGCAGCGATGCGCCGCGGTTTTGTTTTGGGTAGTACCGTGGCCCGGGGATCGCTCCGCGCCACCGGCCGGATCCTCCCGGCCACCCGCCAGCGGCATGGGCCGTCAGCGGTCCATTTGCAGACAGCATCATCCAAGGAAACCCCGTGGCAAAAATCACCAAAACCTTCCAGTACGGCAAGCACACCGTCACCCTCGAAACCGGCGAGATCGCTCGCCAGGCCGGCGGTGCCGTCATCGTCAAGATGGACGACACCGTACTGCTGGTCACCGCCGTCGCCGCCAAGAGCGCGCGCGAAGGTCAGGACTTCTTCCCGCTGACGGTCGACTATCAGGAGAAGTTCTACGCCGGCGGCCGCATCCCCGGCGGCTTCTTCAAGCGCGAGGGCCGTGCGACCGAGAAGGAGACGCTGATTTCGCGTCTGATCGACCGTCCGATCCGTCCGCTGTTCCCGGAGGATTACAAGAACGAAGTGCAGATCATCGCCACGGTGATGTCGATGAACCCGGACATCGACGGCGACATCGCCGCGCTGATCGGCGCCTCGGCCGCCCTGTCGCTGGCCGGCACCCCGTTCAAGGGCCCGATCGGCGCCGCCAAGGTCGGCTACAAGAACGGCGAGTACATCCTCAACCCGACCGTGTCGGATCTGAAGGATTCGCAGCTGGAGCTGGTCGTCGCCGGTACCGCCAACGCGGTGCTGATGGTCGAGTCCGAAGCCGCGCTGCTGTCGGAAGAGGTGATGCTGGGCGCGGTCACCTTCGGCCATCGCGAGATGCAGAAGGTCATCAACGCGATCAACGAGCTGACCGTCGAAGCCGGCACCAAGCCGTCCGACTGGGTCGCCCCGTCCAAGAACGAGGCCATGATCGCCGCGCTGAAGGAAGCCGTCGGCGAGCAGCTGGCCGCCGCGTTCCAGGTGCGCGACAAGCTGCAGCGCCGCGACGCCATCGCCGCGATCAAGAAGGACGTGCTGGCGCAGCTGGCGCCGCGCGCCACCGCCGAGAACTGGGTCGCCGCCGACCTGGCCAAGGAGTTCGGCGAGCTGGAATACCAGACCATGCGCGGTTCGGTGCTGAGCACCAAGGTGCGCATCGACGGCCGTGCGCTGGACACCGTGCGTCCGATCAGCGTGCAGGCCGGCGTGCTGCCGCGTACCCACGGCTCGGCGCTGTTCACCCGCGGCGAGACCCAGGCGATCGTGGTCACCACGCTGGGCACCGCCCGCGACGGCCAGGTGATCGACGCGGTGTCCGGCGAGTACAAGGAAAACTTCCTGTTCCACTACAACTTCCCCCCCTACTCGGTGGGCGAGTGCGGCCGCTTCGGCGCGCCCAAGCGTCGCGAGATCGGCCACGGCCGCCTCGCCAAGCGCGGCGTGCTGGCAGTGATGCCGACCATGGAAGAGTTCCCGTACACCATCCGCGTGGTCTCGGAAATCACCGAATCCAACGGCTCCTCGTCGATGGCCTCGGTCTGCGGCTCGTCGCTGGCGCTGATGGACGCCGGCGTGCCGGTGAAGGCGCCGGTGGCCGGTATCGCCATGGGCCTGGTGAAGGAAGGCAACGACTTCGTGGTGCTGTCGGACATCCTGGGCGATGAAGATCACCTGGGCGACATGGACTTCAAGGTCGCCGGTACCGCCGACGGCGTGTCCGCGCTGCAGATGGACATCAAGATCGAAGGCATCACCGAAGAGATCATGAAGCAGGCCCTGGCGCAGGCGAAGGCCGGCCGTCTGCACATCCT
The DNA here is from genome assembly GCF_017746095.1 of Xanthomonas sp. D-109. Classification (NCBI taxonomy): domain Bacteria; kingdom Pseudomonadati; phylum Pseudomonadota; class Gammaproteobacteria; order Lysobacterales; family Lysobacteraceae; genus Xanthomonas; species Xanthomonas sp. D-109. The sequence continues at coordinate 20,800 of NZ_JAGHWV010000004.1, read as the reverse complement.
CGGCGAGATGTCCAAGGCGCTGACCACCCCGCGTGCGGAGCTGAGCGACTACGCGCCGCGCCTGCTGACGATCAAGATCCACCCGGACAAGATCCGCGAAGTGATCGGCAAGGGCGGTTCGACCATCCAGGCGATCACCAAGGAAACCGGCACCCAGATCGACATCCAGGACGACGGCACCATCGTCATCGCCTCGGTCAACGCGATCGCCGCGCAGGCGGCCAAGTCGCGCATCGAGCAGATCACCTCGGACGTCGAGCCGGGCCGCATCTACGAAGGCAAGGTCGCCAAGATCATGGACTTCGGCGCGTTCGTCACCATCCTGCCGGGCAAGGACGGCCTGGTGCACGTCTCGCAGATCTCCAGCGAGCGCGTGGAGAAGGTCGGCGACAAGCTGAAGGAAGGCGACGTGGTCAAGGTCAAGGTGCTGGAAGTCGACAAGCAGGGCCGCATCCGCCTGTCGATGAAGGCCGTGGAAGAAGGCGAGGGCGCGTCGGCCGAATAAGCCGCACGCTGTCAGCGTCGTTCCAGGGAAAAGCGGGCTTCGGCCCGCTTTTTTCTTGCCTGGCGTTTGCGCAGGCGCGACGGGGCGTCAACGGTAACGCCCCGTCGCGGCTGAAGCCGCCCTGCACAGGATGACGGAGCGCCGCCTGGCCCGCGGCTCAACCGAGGCCGTCAGCGATTGCTGGAGAGCGTCTGCAGATGCGCTGACAGCGGCCCAGGGTCGGCGAGGGTGGGTGTCGCGCGCCCGTAGCGCACGCTTCCGTAGGAGCGGCTTCAGCCGCGACCAGGCCGGTATGGCGATCTATTGGGAATGCCGGGGGGATGATCCCGAACCAGGAGCCAGCGCCGCGCCGGCCGTGGACGTTCTCAGCCGCTGCCGTCGTCGATCGCCGGATAGCGTGCCAGATGCGCCGACAGCGGCCCGGGATGGGCGAGCTGGTAGCCCTGACCGTAGCGCGCGCCCAGCGCCTGCAGCGTCGCCAGTTCGCTGTCGGTTTCGATGCCTTCGACGACCACGTCGGCATTGGTTTCGGCGGCGAAGGACAGGATCGCCAGCGCCAGCCGTTGCCGACGCGGTTCGGCGTCGATGCCGCGGGTCAGGGTCAGATCCAGCTTGATGATGTCCGGCGCCAGATGCAGCAGGTGGCGCAGGCTGGCGAAGCCGGTGCCGGCGTCGTCGAGGGCGATGCGCAGGCCCTGCCGCTGCAGCAGGCCGATGTGCTCGGACAGGCGCGGATAGTCCGGCGCCTGCAATTGCTCGGTGATTTCCAGCACGATCCGCGACAGGTCGTGGCCGTGCAGCAGCGCCTGCAACTGCGGATGCAGCAGCGTCTGCGCGGACACGTTGATCGCCAGGTACAGCGGCGCCGGCAACTGCGTCAGCAGCTCCAGCGCCTGGCGCGCGGCGGCCAGTTCCAGGTCCAGCGCCAGCCCGACCCGGCTGGCGTCGTCGAACCAGCGCAGCGGCGGCAGCGCCGGACTGGCCGGAAAGCGCGACAGCGCCTCCACGCCGACGATGCGCTGCGAGGCCAGCGCCAGCACCGGCTGGGTGACGATCTGCAGGCGTGCGCCGGCGATGGTCTCGCGGATGCGGGTGGCGATCGCCGCCTTTTCGCGGAAGGCGTGCTTTTCCACGTCCTGGCGGCGCGTGATGTCGGTCTGCAGCGCGGCGCGGTCCATCGCCAGCGCCAGCGTCGCCCCGACCAGGGTCGCCAGCAGTTCCAGCGTGCGCACGTCCTGCGCGCTGTAGGCGTTGGGTTGCGGCGCCAGCACCTTGAGCACGCCGATGCTGCGGTCGCCGTAGCGCAGCGGCACCACCAGCATCGAGCGCAGGCCGATGCGGCGGCAGGCCTCGCGGTCGACGCGCGGATCGATTTCCGAATCGTCGCAGCGCAATACCTGGCCGCTGCGCATGCACAACCCGGACAGGCTGCCGTTGCTGGGCAGGCGCAGGCCGAGGTGGCGCTCGGCGACGCCGCTGGCCGACCAGTACAGCATGTCGCTGCCGTCGCACATCTCCACCACCGCGCCGTTGGAGCGGGTCAGTTCCTGTGCGCGGTGGGTGACCACGTCGACCACCTGCAGCGGATCGCCGCCGGCCGCGGCGATTTCGCCCTGCGCCAGGATGATGCGCGACAGCAGCGCCGCGTCGTCCTGCGTCGCGGCGGCAGTGTGCTGGATGAGGTCCGAAATGTCGGATGCCTTGGCCATGTCCGCATCATGTGGCACTGCGTTGGAGAACGGCAATCGGGCGGCGCGCGCCTCGCGTAGGCAGCGTGCGGAACTGCTCGCTCCATCACGCTGCACGCGTGCCTGCGCTCAATCGCCGGCGCCATCCTTGCGCGGTTTGCCGTACAGGCTGCGCAACTCGTCCTTGGCCTGCTCCAGGATCTTGCGGCGCTGCTCCGGCAACTGGTCGCCGGCGCGATTGATGTAGAAGGTCAGCATCGACATGGCCGAGCGATACGGACCGGTGCGGCGGCGTGCGTGCAGGTCGGCCGACTGCTTGAGCGCGTGTGCGATCGCGGCCGGGTCGTTGCCTTCGAACACGTTCGGCGCGACGCCGAGCGACGGTTGCGCGTCGTTGCCGCGGCGCTGGCCGAGGTCGTTGCTGGAGAGGAACGGGCTGCTCTGTGCCATTGGTGATGCTCCTTGGCGATGGCTGGTGGAAAGGGACAAGGCATGCGCGATCCGGCAGGGCCGGACCCGATGGCGGATGCCGCCGCCATCGCTGCCATACGCCGCAAGGCGACGGCAGATCGACATCGAAGGGACACGGAGGCGGAGGCGACGCGAACACGCGCCGCCGCGATCGCGTGTACGGGATGGAGCGTCCCGCACGCGCGATGGGCGATGCCGTTGTTCGTTGGTGTTGCCGTGCCGCATTTCCGTTCCCAGAAGCGAAGCTCATGCGTCATGCGCAAACGCTAGGCCGGGATACGTGATGCTGTCGACAACATAACCGCGCTATGCGGAGCGAGTGGTAGACATTATGTCGTTCGATGAACGCTTAATAGAAAAGCCCGTAAAAACAGCGCTCGCGCGTGAATGCGCTTGATTGCCCAGATAACGTCACCATTTTCATTTCCGAGCCGATGGCGCGAGACAATCGCGTGGACAATATGCATCGGTGGCATCGTCGGTGCGCTCCGCATGCGTTGCGGCGGTGGCTTAGGAGATCGCATGTCGTTGGCGCAAACGCGCTTCCATCCCGCCGTGGCACGCTGGTTCGAGCAGCGTTTCGCTGCGCCCACGCCGGCGCAGGAACAGGCGTGGCCGGCGATCCAGGCAGGGCGGCACACGCTGGTGGCTGCGCCGACCGGCTCGGGCAAGACCTTGACGGCGTTTCTGGCCGCGCTGGACGCGCTGGTGCGCGAAGGCCTTCGTGAAGGCGGCTTGCCCGACCGCACCCAGGTGCTGTACGTGTCGCCACTGAAAGCGCTTTCAAACGATATCCAGCTCAATCTCGAGGCGCCGCTGCAGGGCATCCGCGACGAACTCGCGGCGCTTGGGTTGCCGGATGTGCAGATCCGCACGGCGGTGCGCACCGGCGACACGCCGCAGCGCGAGCGTGCGCAGGCGCGGCGGCGTCCGCCGCACGTGCTGGTGACCACGCCGGAGTCGCTGTACGTGCTGCTCGGCTCGGTGTCCGGGCGCGAGACGCTGCGCCACGTGCGCACGGTGATCGTCGACGAGATCCATGCGCTGGCGGCGAACAAGCGCGGCAGCCACCTGGCACTGTCGCTGCAGCGCCTGCAGCAGCTGTGCGAGGTGCCGCCGCTGCGCATCGGCCTGTCGGCGACGCAGAAGCCGATCGAGGCGGTCGCGCGTTTCCTGGTCGGCAGCGCTGCGGTGCACGACGGCGTTGCCGACTGCGCCATCGTCGACATCGGCTATGCGCGCGCCCGCGACCTGGCGCTGGAGGTGCCGCCGACGCCGCTCAGCGTGACCATGTCCGCCGACCAGTGGCAGCAGGTGTATACGCGCCTGGCCGAACTGGTGCGCGCGCACCGCACCACCCTGGTGTTCGTCAACACCCGGCGCATGGCCGAGCGCACCGCGCGACATCTCGGCGAACTGCTCGGCACGCAGGCGGTGGCGGCGCATCATGGCAGCCTGGCGCGCGAGACCCGGCTGCTCGCCGAGCGCCGGCTCAAGGCCGGCGACCTGCAGGTGCTGGTGGCCACGGCGTCGCTGGAACTGGGACTGGATATCGGCGACGTCGACCTGGTCTGCCAGCTCGGCTCGCCGCGCTCCATCGCCGCGTTCCTGCAGCGCGCCGGCCGTTCCGGACATGCGGTGGGCGGCACGCCGAAGGCGCGGTTGTTCCCGCAGTCGCGCGAGGACCTGGTCGAGTGCGCGGCCTTGCTGGATTGCGTGCGTCGCGGCGAACTGGATGCGCTGCGCATGCTCGATGCGCCGCTGGACGTGCTCGCCCAGCAACTCGTGGCCGAGGTCGCCTGCCAGGAGTGGGAAGAAGACGCGCTGTACGCGCTGGTGCGTGGCGCCTGGCCGTACGCGGCGCTGCCGCGCGCGCAGTTCGACGCGGTGCTGCGCATGCTCAGCGAAGGCTTCAGCACGCGCCTGGGGCCGCGCGCGGGCTACCTGCATCGCGATGCGGTGCATCGCCGCGTGCGCCATCGCCGCGGTGCGCGGATGGCCGCGCTCACTTCCGGCGGCACCATTCCCGAGACCGGCGACTACAGCGTGGTGCTGGAGCCGCAGGCGCAGACCATCGGCACGGTCAACGAGGATTTCGCGGTGGAGAGCCTGGGCGGCGACGTGTTCCAGCTCGGCAACGCCAGCTACCGCATCCTGCGCGTGGAAGCGGGGCGGGTGCGGGTGGAGGACGCGCGCGGCGCGCCGCCCAATATCCCGTTCTGGATCGGCGAAGCGCCCGGGCGCAGCGATGCGCTGTCGCTGGGCGTGTCGCGGCTGCGGGCCGAACTCGAACAGGCGCTGCAGCAGGGCGGGGCGACCCAGGCGCTGCAGTGGCTGTGCGGCCCGCGGGCGCTGGACGCGGCCGCCGCGCAGCAGATCGTCGATTACCTGGGCCGCGCGCATGCGGCGCTGGGCGCCTTGCCGACCCAGCAGTGCATCGTGCTGGAACGCTTCTTCGACGCCACCGGCGGCACCCAGCTGGTGATCCACAGCGTCTACGGCAGCCGCATCAACCGCGCCTGGGGCCTGGCCCTGCGCAAGCGTTTCTGCCGCACCTTCAATTTCGAACTGCAGGCGGCCGCGACCGAGGACGCGATCGTGCTGTCGCTGTCGACCCGGCACAGTTTCGCCCTGGACGAGGTGGCGCGCTACCTGCGCGCCGCCTCGGCGCTGGACGTGCTGGTGCAGGCGTTGCTGGATGCGCCGCTGTTCGGCGTGCGCTGGCGCTGGAACGCCACCAACGCGCTGGCGCTGCCGCGCTTCACCGGCGGGCGCAAGGTCGCGCCGCAACTGCAGCGGATGAAGTCCGAGGACCTGCTGGCCACGGTGTTCCCCGACCAGGTGGCCTGCGCGGAGAACCTGGTCGGCGAGCGCGAGATTCCCGAGCAACCGCTGGTGGCGCAGACCTTGCGCGATTGCCTGGACGAGGCGATGGACAGCGACGGCTGGCTGCAACTGCTGCACGGCATCGAGGCCGGCGACGTGCGCGTGCTGGCGCGCGAGCTGACCGCGCCATCGCCGCTGGCGGCCGAGGCCCTGGAGGCGCGGCCCTATGCCTTCCTCGACGACGCACCGCTGGAGGAACGACGGACCCAGGCGGTGCAGAGCCGCCGCTACCAGGATCCGGACAGCGCCGACGATCTCGGCCAGTTGGACCCGCAGGCGATCGCCGCGGTGCGCGAGGAGGCCTGGCCGCAGCCGCGCAGCCGCGACGAGATGCACGAAGCGCTGCTCACGCTCGGCGTGGTGAGCGCGGACGAGGCCGCCGCGCAGCCGCAGTGGCGGCAGTGGCTCGAGGAATTGGCCGCCGACGCGCGCGCCACCTGCCTGCACGGCGTGGACGGCGCCGCGGCGGCGTTGTGGGTGGCGGCCGAGGCGCTGGCGGCGGTGGCGCCGCTGTATCCGCAGGCCAGCGCGCAGCCGCCCATCGCCGTTCCCGCGGGCTATGCGGTCGCCGACTGGGACCGCGACAGCGCGGTGCGCGAACTGCTGCGCTGGCGCCTGGCGGGGCTGGGGCCGGTCACCGCGGCCACGCTGGCGGCGCCGCTGCAGCTGCCGCTGCGCGAGGTGCAGGCGGGACTGCTGGCGCTGCAACAGGACGGCTATGTGCTGGGCGGGCGCTTCAGCGCCGATGCCGATGGCGAGCAATGGTGCGAGCGCCACCTGCTGGCACGCATCCACCGCTACACCCTTGGCCGCCTGCGCCGCGAGATCGAGCCGGTGGCGCCGCGCGATTACGCGCGCTTCCTGTTCCGCTGGCAGCATCTGGACGCGGAGGGGCAGGTCGCCGGCGCCGAGGCGCTGGCGGCGGTGCTGGGGCAGCTGGAGGGCGTGGAGGTCGCGGCGCCGCTGTGGGAGGCGGAGCTGTTGCCGGCGCGGGTGCGCGACTACCGCCCGGCGTGGCTGGACGAGGCCTGCAGCGCCGGACGCACGCTGTGGACGCGGCTGCGCCCCGGCGCCGGTGGTGCGGCGCCGACCTTGCGCAGCACGCCGATCCTGCTGCTGCCGCGGCGTAGCGCAGGCCACTGGTCGCGGCTGTCGCCAGCGCCGGAAGCCGGCGCGCTGGGCTCGCGCGCGCGCAAGGTGGCCGACCATCTCGAGGCGCACGGCGCCTCGTTCTTCGACGAGATCGCCGCGGCCACGCGCCTGCTGTCCACCGAACTGGAGGCGGCGCTGGCCGAGCTGGTCGCCGCCGGCCGGGTCCATTGCGACAGCTACGCCGGCCTGCGCGCCCTGCTGGTGCCGCCCTCGAAGCGTCCCTCGGCGCTGTCGCGGCGGCGGCCGCGCATGGCGCTGTACGGCGGCATCCAGGACGCCGGACGCTGGGCGGTGCTGCGTGCCGACACCGAGGCCGACGACCCGGCCGCACGCAGCGAGGCGGTCGAGCACCTCGCGCGGACCCTGTTGCGCCGCTACGGCGTGGTCTGCTGGCGCCTGCTCGAGCGCGAGGCGGCGTGGCTGCCGCCGTGGCGCGAACTGCTGCGCGTCTACCATCGGCTGGAGGCGCGCGGCGAGATCCGCGGTGGACGCTTCATCGACGGCCTGTCCGGCGAGCAGTTCGCCCTGCCCGAGGCGATCGGCCTGCTGCGGCAGATACGCCGCCAGCCCGGCGACGGCAACTGGCTGTGCGTGGCCGCCGCCGATCCGGCCAATCTGCTCGGCAGCGTGTTGCCCGGCACGCGGGTACCGCGGGTGGCGGGCGCGCGCGTGCTGTACCGCGACGGCGTGCCGATGGCGAGCTGGGTCGGCGAGCGCTTCGAGCCGCTGCAGGACATGAATGCCGAGGAGCATGCGCATGCGCAGCGGCTGTTGCGCGGTGGCGCTGCGGCGGAACTGCGCGCGCTTGTGGCACCGCAGATGGTGTGAAGGCGATGCGTCATGCCCGGCCTGCGCGATCGTGCTCGTGACATATCGGCGCTGCTTTCACATTCTGTCTACAAATTAAAGGGGTTGGTATCCCACTTTGGCTCCGGTGCAAAACCGGGGTGTTTTGCCCTTGCAGAACAAGTGCGGCATCGACGCGTTGCGACCCGCGCCCTCTCTCCCACGCGTGGAGGGCCGCAGCGCAACGTCTCCTGCGCATTCACGAATGCCGCGAATACGCCTGCCTTATGCGGGATTCCGCAATTTTGACGCGATTTAAAGGCACCCTCGATTGCGCCGATAGCCCTCACGCATGACGTTGCAGCGCAGCGTTCCTCTGGCGACTCGGCGAGAGGCATCGCTCCGCGAGGCGCCGCGACACGCAGCCGGATGCATCGCCCGGCGCAGGCGGACACACACAAATCGGGGTACACACCATGTTGGGCAATATGAAAATCGGGGTCAGGCTGACGGCGGCATTCCTGATCGTGGCGGCGATCGGCGCCTGCATCGGCTGGGTCGGCATCCGCAACTCGGGCCGGATCAACGACTACGCCACGGTGCTGTACGAGCGCGAACTGCTCGGCCTGTCGCACCTGAAAGAGGCCAACATCAATCTGATCAATGCCGGCCGCGCGCGCGCCAACCTGCAGTTGGCCAGCACCGAGGAAGACCGCGCCAAGCACGTGGCCAACATCGACAAGTACACCGCCAAGGTGGTCGAGCACATGGACAAGGCCAGGACGTCGTTCGACGACCCGGCGACGCTGGCCAAGCTGGCCCGCTTCGACCAGGTGTGGAAGACCTACCTGGAGCGGCGCGGCCAGTTCGTCGAGTCGGTGATGCGCGAGCCGCTGCCGGAAGGCAACGCGCAGCTCGCGGAACTGTCCAAGGGCGTGCGCAGCAGCTCCGACGAGCTGGATGCGCTGATGTCGGAACTGAGCGAGATCAAGGAGGCCAATGCCTCCAAGGCCAATGATGTCACCGACGAAATCTACGCCAGCAGCACCCGCACCATGCTCGCCATCGTGATCGGCGGCGTGCTGCTTGGCGTGGGCCTGGGCGTGTTCATCAGCCGCAGCGTGACCCGGCCGATCGGCAAGGCGGTCAGCGTGGCCAATGCGCTGTCCGAGGGCGACCTGAGCATGTCGATCGACGTACGCGGTCGCGACGAGACAGCGCAGTTGCTGCTGGCGATGCAGCGTATGGTCGAGAAACTGCAGCAGGTGGTGGGCGAGGTCAACGCCAGTGCGCAGAGCCTGGCCGGCGCGTCGGAAGAAGTCAGCGCCACCGCGCAGTCGTTGAGCCAGGCCTCGACCGAGCAGGCCGCCAGCGTCGAAGAGACCAGTGCCTCGCTGGAGCAGATGACCGCCTCGATCGCGCAGAACACCGACAACGCCAAGGTGACCGATGGCATGGCCGCGCAGGCGGCCCGCGAGACCCTGGAAGGCGGCGAGGCGGTGGTGGCCACGGTGGCGGCGATGAAGCAGATCGCGCAGAAGATCGGCATCATCGACGACATCGCCTACCAGACCAACTTGTTGGCGTTGAATGCGGCGATCGAGGCCGCGCGCGCCGGCGAGCACGGCAAGGGTTTTGCCGTGGTCGCCGCGGAAGTGCGCAAGCTGGCCGAGCGCAGCCAGGTCGCCGCGCAGGAGATCGGTGAGGTCGCCGGTTCCAGCGTGGAGCTGGCCGAGCGCGCCGGGCACTTGCTGGAGACCATCGTGCCGAGCATCAAGAAGACCTCGGACCTGGTGCAGGAAATCGCTGCCGCCTCGCAGGAGCAGTCCTCCGGCGTCACCCAGATCAATGTGGCGGTGGTGCAGCTGAGCCAGATCACCCAGCAGAACGCCACCGCCTCCGAAGAGCTGGCCGCCACCGCCGAATCGATGAGCACGCAGGCCGTGCAGTTGCAGGAAAGCATGGCCTTCTTCCAGTTGTCCGCCGCCGCGCGCCGCGCCACGCAGACGCTGGACGAAAGCGAAGCGCCGCTGCCGCTGCGCGCGGCCGGTTCGCGCTGGGCGCCGCGTCCCACCTCCGCTGCCGCGCGTCGCCCCGGCGCAAGCAGCCGCGACCGCAGCGAAGCGCTGCTGGGCCGCGCCTGATCCATTGCCTGGCGGCGCCGGTCGCGCCGCCAGTTCCGTGTCGCTGTCGTTGTCACAACTGCCCCATCGTCGGGAGAGTGCCGTGCTGAAGAATCTCAAGATCGCCACCAAACTCTACGGCGGTTTCGCCGTGGTCCTGTGCATCCTGCTGGCCTTGGCCGGCGTGGCCTACTTCAACGTGTCCGCGTTGTCGCAGGCCAATTACTGGAACACCCACACCTACAAGGTGATCGCCGAAGTCGATGCCGCGCTCAGCAGCCTGATCAACATCGAGACCGGCACGCGCGGCTTCTCGCTGACCGGCGAGGACGCGTTCCTGCAGCCCTACCGCGACGGCGTCGCCAGCTTCGATAGTCACCTGCGCACCGCGCAGGAACTGACCGCGGACAATCCCAGGCAGCAGGAACGTCTGAACGCGCTGAAGCAGACCCAGGCGCAATGGCTCAGCCAGGCGGTGCATCCGCAGATCGCGCTGCGCAAGGACGTCAACCAGGGCCAGGCGACGATGGAGGCCTTGGCCGCCTCGGTGCGCGCTTCCAAGGGCAAGGGCTACATGGATGCGATGCGCGACCGCATGGCCGAAGTGCGCCGCGCCGAGAGCGAGTTGCTGGCCGTGCGCGCGGCCGAGGCCGAGCAACTGCAGCAGCGCACCAACCTCACCCTGATCGTCGGCAGCCTGATCGCGGCGCTGTGCGCGTCGGCGATCGGTTTCCTGATCGCGCGGTCGCTGATGAGCGAACTCGGCGGCGAGCCGAGCACGGTGATGGAAGTGGCCTCGCGGATCGCCCGCGGCGATCTCACCGTGCAGGTGCCGACCCGCCCCAACGACAGCACCAGTGCGATGGTGGCGCTGCAGACGATGGTCGAGCGCCTGGCGGAGGTGGTGGGCGATGTCAATGCCAGTGCGCAGTCGCTGGCCGGTTCGTCCGAGGAAGTCAGCGCCACCGCGCAGTCGCTGAGCCAGGCCGCCACCGAGCAGGCCTCCGGCGTGGAGGAAACCAGTGCGTCGCTGGAGCAGATGACCGCGTCCATCGCGCAGAACACCGACAACGCCAAGGTCACCGAGGGCATGTCGGCGCAGGCGGCCAAGGAAGCGGTGGAGGGCGGCGAGGCGGTACTGGCCTCGACCCATGCGATGAAGCAGATCGCGCAGAAGATCGGCATCATCGACGACATCGCCTACCAGACCAACTTGCTGGCGTTGAACGCGGCGATCGAGGCCGCGCGCGCCGGCGAGCACGGCAAGGGCTTCGCGGTGGTGGCGGCGGAAGTGCGCAAGCTGGCCGAGCGCAGCCAGGTCGCCGCGCAGGAGATCGGCGAGGTCGCCGCCAGCAGCGTGGGCCTGGCCGATCGCGCCGGCAACCTGCTCGGCACCATCGTGCCCAGCATCAAGAAGACCTCGGATCTGGTGCAGGAGATCGCCTCGGCCTCGCAGGAGCAGTCCTCCGGCGTCACCCAGATCAACCTGGCGGTGTCCCAGCTCAGCCAGGCCACGCAACAGAATGCCGCGGCGTCCGAGCAACTGGCGGCGACCGCGGAACAGATGAGCACCCAGGCCGAATCGTTGCAGCAGGCGATGGGATTCTTCCGCCTCAACCGCGAACAGGACCTGGCCGCGCCACGCCGCGCTGCGCAGGTGACGCCCCGGCCGGCCGCCACCCGGCCGCTGCGCAACGCCGGCAAGGGCCTGCGCCCGCGCGCGCGGCCGGTTCCGGCCTATGCGCTGGCGGATGCGCCGGACGAAGGCCAGTTCGTCAACTTCTGAAGGGGAACACCATGCACAACGATCGCTACGAGACCGCGGCCGGAGACACGCCGCAGAGCGGCTGCCAGTTCCTGACCTTCCAGCTGGATCGCGAACTGTTCGGACTCAACATCGCCGGCATCCACGAGATCATCGAGTACCGCACGCCGACGCCGGTGCCGACCATGCCGGCCTGCGTGCGCGGGGTGATCAACCTGCGCGGGGCGGTGGTGCCGGTGGTGGACCTGCAGTCGCGGCTCGGCCGCGCGCCCAGCCAGGTCACCCGGCGCAGTTGCATCGTCATCGCGACCGCCGCCACCGACGAGGGCGGTGGCACGCAGTCCTTCGGCCTGCTGGTGGACGCGGTCAACGAGGTGCTGGAACTGCCGCCGCAGCAGATCGAGGCGCCGCCGGCCTTCGGCAGCGATATCCGCCGCGACCTGCTGCAGGGGATGGGCAAGCTGGAGGATCGGTTGGTGATCCTGCTGGACCGTGCGCGGCTGCTGCGCAGCGACGACATCGTCGAGGCCGGCACAGCGGCGCTGGCGGCGTGACGCCCGCCACGCCGTGATCCATGCGTCACGGCGGCCTCGTTAGGGTGGCCTGAAACGGGCATCCGCCCCAGCGAGGTGCAGACCATGGCAAACGACGAAACCACCCAGTCCGGCAAGCAGCAGGGCATCCACGAGGGCCGCCAGGACCGCGCGCAGGACGACACCGCCAAGCAGCGGCCGGGCCTGGAAGACCAGAAACTGCGCGAGGCGCACGAGCGCGGCCCGCGGTCCGGCCAGGATGAGGCGGGGCAGGGCGCGCAGGACTGAGCGATGCGGCGGCGGGAGCGCAATGCTCCCGCTTCCCGTCCGTCAGGACGAAGGCTCGGGATTCCCGGCCACACGACGCATGGCCGACGTCGCGCGATCGAGCGCATCCAAGTGCAAGAGACCGGCCAACAAAAAAGGCCAGAAAGCCTGGTGGCTGTCTGACCTCGTTTGCACCGTCGAAGACGGCAAGATGGTGGAGCGGAAGGGGATCGAACCCTCGACCTTCGCATTGCGAACGCGACGCTCTCCCAGCTGAGCTACCGCCCCACATCAGACGCGTAGTGTAACTGGGCACGGGGCCGCGTGCCAAGGGGGCAATGCAACATCCGCGGCGCCGGGACGGGGGCCGGTCGGGCGCCAGCGCAAACGCGCTCAGCATGCTGTCTACAGCGCTCGCATGGAGTCGATATACTCGGCGGCCGAAATCTCCCGCGGTGATTTCGTTCCGGACGCAATATACCGTCCGCCTCAAACCTTTTACTAAAGACAGGTCTTTTACACATGACGGAAGTTCGCAACTTGCAACAGATCGCCGAAGCCAAGGCCAAGCTGCAGGAAGAAATGCGCAAGCTGGAAGAGCAGGAGCGGCAGGCGCGCGAGGGCGAAACCAATGCGGCGCACGCCAATGTGCTGTCGCTGCTGGAGCAGTTCGCCGAGTTCTTCAGCGCCAAGCAGCGCAACGAGATCGCCGCCTACGTGACCAGCGCGGCGCCGAAGCCGGCCAGCAGCAAGTCCGCCGGTGGCCGCAGCGAGGTCAAGCCGAAGTACCAGTTGCCGCATACCGGCGAAACCTGGTCCGGCCGCGGCCGCACCCCGAAGGCGTTCGCTGCCTGGGAAGGCACCGCCGCCTACAACGAATGGAAGGCGCGCCACCCGGATCTGAAGTTCCCGCTCGTCAAGTACTGAGCGGACGAAAAAGGCCAGGATCTCCTGGCCTTTTTTTATGCCCGAGGGCGCTGGACGCCGGTGGCGGCGCGATGACGGCCGCCACGCGTGCGGCCGCCTCCGTTCAACGCGCGCCGGCGAGCAGGGGCTGCAGGTGCGGCTCCAGTTCGCGGCGGCGCCAGCCCGCCAGCGGCGCCGGCCATTGCGCGCTTTCCAGCAGGGCTTCCAGGTGCTTGCGCGAGGCCAGCAGGCCGTCGGGCAGGCCGAGTTCGGCGCTGCGTGCGGCCACCGCGTCCTGCAGCCGCTTCAGCGCGGCCTTGTTGTCGTCGCTGGCGGCCAGCGCCTGCGGCGCGTCGGCTTCGTCGGCCAGCGGCGTGGTCAGCGCCTGCCACAGCGCGTCGCTGAGCTTGCGCGGCGCCTTGGGGTGCTTGTCGAACAGCGCCAGCATGGCCGGCGGGTCCTGCGGCGGGAACCGCGCCAGGGTCGCGGCCAGTTCGTTGTCCAGGATCCAGCTGCGCGGCTTGTCGCTGTGCCGGGCCTGCGCGTCGCGCCAGCGCAACAGACGCAGCAGGCGCAGTTGCGCCGGGCGGTCCATGAACTGCGCCGAGCGCATGCCCAGGTGCGGCCAGCGCTCGCCGTCGTCCTGTTCGACCGTGCCGAGCAGGCGTTCGCCGTCCTCGTGCAGCCAGTCGCTGCGCTCCAGGGTCTGCAGCCGCGCCTGCAGCGCGTCGTGCAGCGCGAACAGGTGGCGCACGTCGTCGGCGGCATATTCGAGTTGCGCCGGCGACAGCGGGCGGCGCAGCCAGTCCGAGCGGGTCTCGCCCTTGGCCAGGTGCACGCCGGTGATCTCCAGCACCAGCTTCTGGTAGCCCATGCCGGCGCCGAGCCCGGCCAGGCCGGCGGCGATCTGGGTGTCGAACAGCGGCCGCGGCAGGGTGCCGCAGGCGCACTTGAAGGCGACCAGGTCTTCGCTGGCGCTGTGCATGATCTTGAGGATGCCCGGATCGCTCAGCCACGGCGCCAGCGCCTGCGGCATGCCCGGGATCAGCGGGTCGATCAGCAGGATTTCGTCGCCCACCGCCATCTGCACCAGCGCCAGTTGCGGCCAGTAGGTCCGTTCGCGGACGAATTCGGTATCCAGGCCGATGCGGGCCGGCCGCTGCGCCAGCCGTTCGCTCAGCTCGGCGGGTTGCTTGATCCAATAAGGCACGTGATTTCCGTTGACTGCAGGGTTTGCTCAGGCAGGCGAGAATAGCCTAACGTCGCTCCGCCGGCCGCTCGGCGCGCCGGACGGGATGGCGTCGCAAGGTCCATGGTTCGGAGGAAAAGTGCGCAGCAGCGGCGTTGTGATGGTCTGGAGCATGCTCGCGGCGGCGCTGGTCGGCTGTGCGCGGCAGCCGCCGGCGCCGGCCGCCGAGACCGCGCCTGCGACCGCCGCGGCCATCGCCCCGGCGCCGTCGACACCGGCCAGGCCGGTGCAGGCGCCCAGCGTCACCATCGGCGGCGAGGATGCGGCAGAGACCGTGGCGCACTGGCAACCGCCGTTGCCGAGCCTGAGCCGCAGCGGCCTGCCGCAGGCACGACGCGCGGCGGCGCGCGCGCTGGCCGAGGATCGCCTGTTCGAGGATGCGCAGTCGGCGATTCCGCTGTACCTGGCGATCCGCAGCCTGGCGCCGAACGATCGCGTCGCCCAGGACGGCCTGCGCAAGGCGCGGCGGCGGTTGCTGCAGCTCGGCGCGCAGGCGTTGGCCGATCCGGATCTTTCCGAACGCACGCTCGAACAGGCCTCGCGCATCGCCATGGTGGCGCTGTGGCTGGATGCCGAGGATCCGGCGGTGCGGCGCCTGCAGCAGCGGGTGGAGACCGCCGCGCGGGTACTGGCCTACAACCGCGCCGGCGAGGACGACCTGCGCGGCGGTCGCCTGGGCGAGGACGGCAACGGCGCCCTGGCCAGTTTCCGCGAGGCCCTGCAGCTGAATGCGGACGACGATCGCGCACGGCAGGGCGTGGCGGCGGT
This sequence comes from Xanthomonas sp. D-109, assembly GCF_017746095.1. Classification (NCBI taxonomy): domain Bacteria; kingdom Pseudomonadati; phylum Pseudomonadota; class Gammaproteobacteria; order Lysobacterales; family Lysobacteraceae; genus Xanthomonas; species Xanthomonas sp. D-109. The sequence goes on along the minus strand of NZ_JAGHWV010000004.1, from coordinate 5,701 downwards.
GGAGAGCGCGTTGATCCGCCGCGCCGAGACGGCGGCAGCGGCCTCGGATTTCGCCGCCGCCGGCAGCTGGCTGGCACGCGCGGCGCGGGTCCGCGAGGACGCGCCCACGGTACGCGATGCGCGCGCGCGGGTGGAGCAGGTGCGGGTGGCGCGCATCGCCGCCTTGCGCGATGCCGGGTTGCGCGATCTGGCCACGCCGGCGGGATTGAAATCGGCGCGCGAGCGCCTGGGCGACGTGCTGCGCATCGCCGATCCCGGCGATCCGGTGGCGGCGATGCTGCGCGAACGCATCGACCTGGCCACCCACTACGGCAGTTTCCGTCCCGGCCAGGTGTTCACCGACGGCATGCACGACGGCGGGCGCGGCCCACAGATGATCGTGGTGCCGCACGGCGGCTTCCGCATGGGCGCGGCCGAGAGCGAACCCGGCGCCTCGCCGGCGGAGATGCCGCAGCATTACGTGCGCTTCGACCGCGGCTTCGCCATGTCGATCACCGAAGTCACCGTGGCCGAGTTCCGCCGTTTCGTGGAGGCGACCAATGCGCGCCCGCGCGCCACCCGGCGCGGCCATTCCACCGTCTACGACGAGCGCAGCGGCAACTTCGTGCGCCGCAACGGCGTGGACTGGCAGTCCGACTACCAGGGCGCGCGGGCGGCGCCCAACAGCCCGGTGATGCACGTCAGCGTGCGCGACGCCGAGGCCTATGCGGCCTGGCTGTCGCAGCAGACCGGGCGCCACTACCGGCTGCCCAGCGAGGCCGAGTTCGAGTACGCCCTGCGCGCCGGCAGCCGCGGCCGCTATCCCTGGGGCAATGCCGGTACGCCACCGCGCGGCAGCGGCAACTTCACCGGCGGTGGCGACGTCTCGCCCAGCGGTCGGCACTGGCGCAACGCCTTCGTCGGCTACACCGACGGCTTCTGGGGGCCGGCCCCGGTCGCCAGTTTTTCCGCCAACGCCTGGGGCCTGCACGACATGGCCGGCAACCTCAGCGAGTGGGTCGCCGACTGCTGGCATGCCAGCTACCGGCGCGCGCCGGCCGATGGCGCGGCCTGGTACAACCCGGGCTGTCGCTCGCGGGTGGTGCGCGGCGGCAACTGGGCCAACGCGCCCGAGCAGACCCGCGCGGCGTGGCGGCTGATGCAGGATTCGGACAGCACCAGCGCGCGCGTCGGTTTCCGCCTGGTCCGCGGCATTTGACGCGGCCGCGTCGGCGCCGACGCTAGATTGCCTCACCAGTCAGCGAGGGGAGTGGGATGAATGACGTCTTCGGCCGCCAGGGCGGCGAACCGGGCGGCCGCCGTGGGCCGCTGGGTGGGGTGCGCTGGCTGGTGCTGCTGGGCTTTGCGGTCTATGCCGGGTACTACTGGTTCTCCAACCGCAGCGAGGATCCATACACCGGCGAGCAGGTGCTGATCGACCGCTCGTTGAACGTGGAGGACGAGAAAGCGCTGGGGCTGCAGGCCTATCAGGAGATCCTGGCGCAGGAACGGCCGCTGGACCCGCAGGCGCCGCAGGCGCAGCAGGTGCGGGCGATCGCGCAGCGGTTGATCGCCAAGGTCGACGTGGTCGAGGACGCGCTGGCCGCCGAACACGGCATGCAGGCGCAGCATGCGGCACGCAGCTTCGACTGGGATGTCAACGTGATCCCGTCCGAGCAGGCCAACGCGTTCTGCCTGCCCGGCGGCAAGATGGCGGTCTATACCGGCCTGTTCCCGGTCGCCGGCAACGCCGATGCGATGGCGGTGGTGATGGGCCACGAGATCGCGCATGCGCTGCTGCGGCATGGCGCACAGCGCATGGCCCAGCAGAAGCTGACCCGGATCGGGCAGATGGCCGGCGCCGCCGGCGGCCTGGACCCGCAACAGCAGCAGATGGCGATGGCCGCGATGGGCTACGGCTACCTGCTGCCGTACGCGCGCAGCCACGAGACCCAGGCCGACGAAGTGGGGCTCATGCTGGCCGCCGCGGCCTGTTTCGACCCGCGCGCAGCGGTGCCGCTGTGGCAGCGGATGAGCGAAAGCAGCGGCGGCCAGGCGCCGCCGGAGTTCGCGTCCACCCACCCCAATCCGGGCACCCGCATCCAGAACCTGCAGGCGCTGATGCCCAAGGCGCTGGAGTACCGGCAGCGCTTCTGCGAATCGGCGCGCGGTGTCGCGCAGTGACGGTGCGCGCCGTTACTGGTGCGCTGGCTGCCTTGGCGCTGAACGCCGTGCGCGCATCCACGCGCGCGTGCACGGCAGCGGGCGCATGATGCGCTCCACACCATCAGGAGCGCTGTCATGAATCGCCTGCTGCTGTCCTCTCTCGTCGCCACGGTCATGCTGGCCGGCTGCGCCACCAATCGCCTCAGCGACGACGAACGCCTGACCCTGTATCGCGCCCACGCCGGTGCGCCGGTGCGCGACTTCCAGTACTTCAACCGGCTCAGCGGTTGGACCGCACTCGGCGACAGTGCGCTGGCGGTGTGGACGCGGCCGAACCAGGCCTATCTGCTGGAATTCGCCGGCCCGTGCCAGGACCTGGATTTCGCTCCCAGCATCGCCATCACCCATTTCGGCAGCCAGGTCTCGGCGAAGTTCGACGACGTGCTGGTGCTCGGCGGCGGGCCCGGCGCGATTCGCCTGCCGTGCCGCATCGACAGCATCCGCCCGCTCGACGTCAAGGCGCTGCGCACTTCGGAGAAGGAACTGCGCGAGGCCAAGGTGCAGGAGCGGGCGCAGCAGGTGCCTGGGAGCTGACGCAGTGCCGGGATTCGGGATTTGGGATTCGCGAGGCGGCGGCGGGGCGAGTGCGAGGTTGCGCGGCCGCTTCCTGGCGCTGCAGCCTGTTGCGTTAAGTGCGGCTGCAGTGCGGTGTGCGGCACGCCCTGATGGCAGCGGGACGCATGCGCAGGAGCGGCTTCAGCCGCGACGCCGCTCAGGGCGTCTGATCGGGCGCCACGTAGCCGTCGGGCTTGTCGGCGCCGCCCTGGAACAGGAACTTCTCCAGTTCCGCTTCCAGGAACGCGCGGTGCTTGGGATCGCGCGGCGACAGCCGGTTCTCGTTGATCAGCATGGTCTGGTGCGCCAGCCAGGCCTGCCAGCCGGCCTTGCCGATATGCGCGAACACGCGCTTGCCGAGTTCGCCGGGATACGGCACGTAATCGAGCCCTTCGGCGTCGCGTTGCTGGTACTGGCAGAAAACGGTGCGGGACATGGCAATTCCTGGCGGTGCGTGCGGCGGCGCGCGCTGGCGCGCTAGAGGCAGTCGAGCAGTTTGCGGATCGGTGCGGGCAGGCCCAGCGCCGACAGGTCGGCGCGCGCCACCCAGCGCAGGTCGGCATTGTCGCCCAGGGCATCGCCCATGGCGACCTTGCGCAGGCGCAGCGGCTGCAGATGCAGGCGGTAATGGCTGAAGGTGTGCACGATTGGCGGCAGCGCCTCGGCATCGTCGTAGGCGCGCCCGCGCATCCAGCGTGCGTACCAGGCGCGCAGTTCGCTGTCGGTCTCGGCCTGCGGCAGGGTCCACAGCGAGGCCCAGATGCCGGTCGGCGGACGCCGCTGCAGCAGCAGTTCGCCGGCGGCGTTCTCCAGCAGCAGCGCCAGCGCCTCGCGCTCGGGCAGGGTCTTGCCCGGCTTGGGCGTGGGCAGCGCCTCGACCAGGCCGTCGCGGCGCGCCACGCAGTCGTCCTGCAGCGGGCACAGCACACAGGCCGGGTTGGCGCGGGTGCACAGGGTGGCGCCGAAATCCATCTGCGCCTGCGTGTAGTCGGCCATGCGCCCATCGGGCACGGCGGCCACGTGGTCGTGCGCGAGCGCCCACAGCGGCTTTTCCACCGCCGGCAGGCCGGGATAGCCGGCGATGCCGTGGTAGCGGGTCAGCACGCGTTTGACGTTGCCGTCGAGAATCGGGAAGCGGTCGTTCCAGGCCTGGCTGAGGATCGCGCCGGCGGTGCTGCGGCCGATGCCGGGCAGCGCGTGCAGGGCCTCGAAATCGCGCGGCAGGTCGCCGTCGTGCAGTTCCACGCAGCGCTTGGCGGCGGCATGCAGGTTGCGCGCACGGGCGTAGTAGCCCAGCCCGGCCCATTGCGCCATCACCGCGTCGTTGTCGGCGGCGGCCAGGTCGGGCAGGGTCGGGAAATGCTGCAGGAAGCGCAGGAAGTAGGGGATGACCACCGCCACCTGGGTCTGCTGCAGCATGATCTCCGACAGCCACACCCGGTACGGACTGCGCGGATGCTGCCAGGGCAGGTCATGGCGCCCGTGGCGGTCGAACCAGGCGAGCAGGCGGGTGGGGAAGGTGTCGGGTGGCTGGCGCATGCTGGCGTCGAAGTTCCTTCTCCCCTCGGGAGAAGGTGCCCCGCAGGGGCGGATGAGGTGAGGCCGTTCCTTCTCCCACCGGGAGAAGGTGCCCCGAAGGGGCGGATGGGGGTACGGGCGAAGCCTCGTGGGATCTGATCCCGCGAGACGCTTCGCGCCGTACCCTCACCCCAACCCCTCTCCCGGAGGGAGAGGGGCTTGAATCTCAGGCGCCCAGGGCGTCGGGCAGCAAGGCGTCGACGAAGGCCTCGGCGTCGAACACGCGCAAATCTTCGGGACGCTCGCCGATGCCGGCGAAGCGGATCGGGATGCCGAACTCGCGGGCCAGGGCGAACACCACGCCGCCCTTGGCGGTGCCGTCGAGCTTGGTCACCACCAGGCCGGTGACGCCGACCGCAGCGTGGAACTGGCGCAGCTGCGACAGCGCGTTCTGGCCGGTGGTGCCGTCGATGACCATCAGCACTTCGTGCGGAGCGCTGGGGTCCAGCTTGCCGAGCACGCGGCGGATCTTGCCCAGTTCGTTCATCAGCCCGGTCTGGGTATGCAGGCGGCCGGCGGTATCGGCGATCAGCACCTCGGTGCCGCGCGCCTTGCCGGCCTGCAGCGCATCGAAGGCCACCGAGGCGGCGTCGGCGTTCTGGCCCTGCGCGATCACGCCCACGCCGTTGCGCTCGCCCCAGGCCTGCAACTGCGCCACCGCGGCGGCGCGGAAGGTGTCGCCGGCGGCCAGCATCAGGCTGTGGCCCTCGTCCTTGAAGCGCTTGGCCAGCTTGCCGATGGTGGTGGTCTTGCCGACGCCGTTGACGCCGACGGTCAGCACCACGAAGGGCTTGGCGTTGCGGTCGATTTGCAGCGGCTTGGCGACCGGCTGCAGGATCGCCAGCAGGTCGGCGCGCAGCGCCTGCTGCAACGCCCTGGCGTCGACGAACTCGCGCGCCTTCATGCGCTTGCGCAGGTTTTCGATCAATGCGGTGGTGGCGGGGATGCCGACGTCGGCGGTGATCAGCGCGGTCTCGATCTCGTCGAGCAGGTCGTCGTCGAGCTTGGGATTGCGCGAGAACAGGCTGCCGACGCTGCGCGCGAAGCTGCTGTTGCGCAGCCGCTCGCGCCAGCCGGGCTTGCCGGCCGGCGCGGCGGGCAGCGCGTCGCTGCGGACCAGGTCGGCGTCGGTTGCGGGCAGGGACGCGTTAGCCGGCGCTGGAGCCGCGGGGGCGGGTGTTGGCGTCGGCACGCTCGGTGCGGGCGCGGCGGCCGGCGCCGGCACATAAGCCTGCGGCGGCGGCGTGGGTGCTGCGGGCGGCAGCTGAGTTGGTTGCGGTTGCGGGACCGCGACTGGGGCCGGCGCCTGCACGGGATGTTCGGCGACCGGCGCGGGCGTCGGCTCCGGCGACGCCGCGATCGG
>NZ_JAGHWV010000003.1:300543-347174 GCF_017746095.1 Xanthomonas sp. D-109 | reverse complement strand
AGCGACGCCCGCGCAGCCTGCACCGCCGCCGGTCGCCCCGCTGCCGCCGCCCGCGCCGCTGGCGCCGCCGGCACCGGCGGTCCCCGCTGCGCCGCCGGCCATCGGCTCGCGGATCAGCACGCGGTCGGTGCAGAAGACCCGCAACGGTCAACTCGAACAGTCGTATGTCCGGGTCAAGGGCAACCGTTCGACGATGAGTGGCAGCAGCGACGAACTCGCCAGCATGAAGCGCGAGACCCAGGGCGATGGCCTGTGGTTCCGCCGCGGCGGCAAGCGCTATGTGGTGCACGATCCGGCGCTGCTGGCCCGCTTCGACGCGCTGTTCGAGCCGATCGGCAAGCTGGGCGCGCAGCAGGGCGAGCTGGGCAAGCGCCAAGGAGCGCTGGGCCGCGAGCAGGGCGAGCTGGGCCGGGAACAGGGCAAGCTGGCGCAGGAAGCCGCGGCGCGGGCGCTGGAGCGCATCGACATGGATGCCGTCGCCGCCAAGGCGCAGGCGAGTGCGCAGGCGGCGCTTGCGCAGCGCCAGGACGCGCTGTCGGCGAAGATGCGCGCGCTCGGCGAACAGCAGGCCGCGCTGGGCCGGCAGCAGGGCGAACTGGGCACGCGTCAGGGCGAATTGAGCGCGCAGATCGATCGCGAGGTCGACCGCCTGCTCGATGCGGCCATCGCCGCGGGGAATGCGCAGCGGTTGGAGTGATCCGCTCGTTGCGTGCCGCGCTTACGCCGACGCGGCCGCCGCCAGTGCGCGTTCCTCGGCCTCGGCGGCGACCAGGCGCTGCAGCAGCAGCGCCAGCGTGACCACGTCCTGGTGGTTGTGCGCGGCGACGCGGCGCAGGTTGCGCGCGTTGCCGCCGCGCAGGTAGCCCAGCCACGCCGCCGGCGCTTCCGAGCCCGGCAGGTCGTCCTCGCGCACCACCCGCAGCAACTGCCGCTCGATGGTGGCGAGCTTGCAGTTCTCCCAGGTGCCGCGATAACGGCGGCGGGTGGGATGCAGCAGGTCCACGTGATCCAGCGCCGACAGCGGATCGGCGCAGCGCGCCAGCCGGTAACGGGTCTTCAGCAGCGGCGCGTCGTAGCAGCGGCCGTTGTAGCTGGACAGCACCGTGCCCGGCCGCAGCCAGGCGCGGAACGCCTCCAGCATCGCCTTCTCTGCGCCCATCGTGGCCATCAGCAACTGGCGGATGCGCAGGCCCGGGCCATCGGCCGGATGCACCGTCCAGTCGGCCGCGCCGATCATGAAGGCGCGGGTGCCGGTGCCGCCGGCCAGGCCGGTGGTCTCGGTGTCGAAGAACAGCAGGTCGGTCGGTTCCACCGCATCCTCGCGGCGGGCGAAGGCCAGCGACAGCGCGCCGGCGGGCACCGGCTGCGGCAGGAATGCTTCGATCAGGTGCAGCCCGGGCGCGATCTCCACCCCGGGTAGATGCCGGTCCGGCGCTGCCGCCGGCCGGCGTGCGGCCGCCGCCGCGGCGGGCGCGACGGCACGCTCGCGCAGGCCGAGCAGGCGCCGCAGGGCGGACACATCGGTGCCGCCACGGTCGAACGGGGCGATGGCGATGGGTGGCGCCACGGCGGTGTCGGTGCCGCCGCTGCGCGGGGCAGCGAATTGCGTGCGTGCGGCTGGCGGTGCCGCGTGCGATGCGACCTCGCGCGGCTGCGCCGTTGCCTGCCGCGGCGCGTGCGTGGGCGTCGCCGCGGCGGTGTCTGCGCGTGGCGCGGCAGACGCGTCGGCTGCGATGCGATGGCCGGAGGACGCCGGCGTGCGCTCGGCGCTGGTATCGCCGGCCTGCCGGCGCAGCGCGCGCAGGCGCTCCAGGCTGATGCTCATGCGCTCCACTCCGGCAGCGCGTCTGCATCGACGTCGGCCGCGATCGTGGCCGCGCCGCGCGCGTCCAGCGCCGCGTCGTCCTCGCCGTCGAGCAACAGGCGCAGCACGCGCAACGCCAGCGCCCGAGGCGTGGTCGCGCTTTCCTCCTGCGCCGCCAGCACCGGGCCGACGCAGGCCGGGCAGCCGGCCACGCAGTCGCAGCCCTGCACCAGTTCGCGGGCGCGCTGCACCAGTTCGGCCTGGCGCCGCCACAGCGGCTCGCTCAGGCCGACGCCGCCGGGGAAGTTGTCGTACAGGTACACAGTGGGCACGAACTGCTGCAGTTCGACGCTGGCCGGCTCGCCGCTGTCGCCGCCACGCAGCTGGCCGCGGCCCTTGGCGTCGGCCACCGCGAACCAGGCGCCGTCGCCGTCGCCCACCGCCTGCTGCAGGTCGCGCGCATCGGCCATCACCGCCACCGTGGCCACCACGTGCAGCGCGTAGGCCGCGCCGAGAAAGCCGTCCAGCGCGTCCTGCTTGCTGCCGAACGCCTTGAGCAGGGTGGCCTGCGGCAACTGCCACCACACCGCGGTGGTGTGCAGTTCCTGGTCGGGCAGGTTGACCGGGCCGTAGCCGATGTTCTCGTGGGTGTAGTAGCGGATCTTCTTGTAGCCGGCCACGCGCCGCACCACGTGCACCTCGCCGTGGTGCGCGTCGCCGCGCCCGGCCGCGCCGCCGTCGAAGCGGTCCAGCACCTTGAGCTTGGTGAAGTCGATGCTGTCGGTGTAGTAGTCCACGTGGGTGCGGGTGACGTAGGCCTTGCGGCCTTCCCAGTCGAGCTTTTCCACCTGGTAGGGCGTGCTCTGCACCATGTGGATGGCGCCTTCGTACAGGGTCAGCGCGGCGGCGGAATAGTCGACCTCGGCGATGATCTGCTGCTTGCCGTCTGTCTTGTCCACCACCACGAAGTTGCCGTCGGCCACCGAGCGCAGGCTCACCGCATTGGCCGGATAGCTGTCGGCGATCCACTCCCAGCGATCGCCTTCCTGGTGCACCACCTCGCTCTCGGCCAGCGCTTCCAGGAACACCGCCGGGTCCACCGGGCCGAACGCCTCGCCGGCGACGAAGGTCAGTTCGAACGCGGCGCAGCGGATGTGGTCGAACAGGATCAGCGGCTGGTCCGGGGCGATGCGCGCGTGCTCGGGCGAGGCGTCGGCGAAGAAATCCGGATGCCGCACCACGTACTGGTCCAGCGGCTGCGAACTGGCCACCAGCACGCCCAGCGCCGGCTGCTGACGGCGCCCGGCGCGGCCGAAGCGCTGCCAGGTGGCGGCGACGCTGCCGGGGTAGCCGTTGAGCACCACCACGTCCAGCGCGCCGATGTCCACGCCCAGTTCCAGCGCCGAGGTGGAGACGATGCCGTCGATGCTGCCGGCGCGCATCGCCCGCTCGGCCTCGCGGCGCTCGCTGGGCAGGTAGCCGCCGCGGTAGGCGCGGATGCGCGGCGGCTTGCGCGGGTCGTGGTCGAAGATGTCCTTCAGGTACTTGGTCAGCACTTCCACCATCAACTGGGTCTGCGCGAACACCAGGGTCTTTAGCCCGGACTTGATCGCGATGCGCGCGATGCGGTTGCTCTGCGAACGCGCCGAGGCGCGCAAGCCCAGGTCGGCGTTGACCACCGGTGGGTTCCACAGCAGCACGTGCTTGTCGCCGCTGGGCGCGCCGGAATCGGTGATCGCGTGCACGCGCTGCTCGATCAGCGCCTCGGCGTGTGCGCGCGGGTTGCCGATGGTGGCCGAGCACAGGATGAACTGCGGCGTGACACCGTAGAACGCGCAGATGCGCTTGAGCCGGCGCAGCACGTTGGCGACGTGGCTGCCGAACACGCCGCGGTAGGTGTGGATCTCGTCGATCACCACGTAGCGCAGGTTCTCGAAGAACTGCGCCCACTTGGTGTGATGCGGCAGGATCGCCTGGTGCAGCATGTCCGGGTTGCTGACCACGATGTCGCCGTGCAGGCGGATCGCCTGGCGCGCATCGCCGGGGGTGTCGCCGTCGAAGGTGAAGGCCTTCACCCCGAGGTCGCCGGCACGGTTGAGGTCCAGCAGCTCGGCCACCTGGTCCTGCGCCAGCGCCTTGGTCGGGAACAGGTACAGCGCCTTGGCCTGCGCGGTCATCGCCGCGGCCACCACCGGCAGCGTGTAACACAGCGACTTGCCCGAGGCGGTGGGGGTGACGATGGCCACGTGCTCGCCGCGCTGCGCCGCCTCCCAGGCCTCGGCCTGATGGCTGTACAACTGCGCGATGCCGCGTTCGCGCAATGCGGCGGCCAGCGCCGGCGGCACGTCGTCCGGGATCGGCGCGTAGCGGCCGGCCTGGCCGGGGATGGTGAAGCTGCCGGTGATGCGGTCGTGGTAACGCCGCTCCAGCCGCGCGCTGAGCAGCGCGCCATCGCGCGAGGGCATCCCGTCGGTGGTGGACAGGGCGCGCTCGGCGTCCTCGGTGCGCGGGGCTAGGGCGTGGGCGGGCATCGGCACGGCTCTCAAAGCGGAACAGGGAAGCGAAATCGCGTCTCAGGGTATGAGACCGCGCACGATCGGGCGAGCCATGCAGGCTGAGCGGATTCAGCCTGCGCCTCTGCGCCGGGCGCTGTGCATGGCTGGCGTCGTCGTTGCAGGCGGGTGCGGATCGCGCGCATCGGTGCGGGCGAGCGTCGGCGATCCCCGAGCGCGCCGAGGCATCGCCCCGGGAAGCGCGGGCGCGCGTTCGCCGCCGGCGAGCGGAGGGACGCGATCGGCAGTTATGCTGTCGCTCCCCCTTCGGCAGCGACGCAGCTCCTGGCGCCGCACATTCCCTTGTCCGTCTCTGCTCCTTCCGCTTCGCCGCACTACCGCACCGCCGCCGCCCGCCGTGCCGATCTGCTCGTGCATGCCGCCGGCCTGCTGCTGGCCGTGGTCGGCGGCGCGCTGCTGGTCTGGCGCGCCCATGCCAACGATGCGCTGATCCTGGCCACCAGCATCTACGCGCTGGGGCTGCTGACCATGTTCGCCTGCTCGGCGGCGTACAACTTCGCCCCGCCACAGCGCCAGCCGGTGCTGCGCAAGCTCGACCACGCCGGCATCTTCGTGATGATCGCCGGTTCCTACACGCCGTTCTTCGTGCTGGCGCTGTCCGGCGCCTGGGTCTGGTCGATGACCCTGGCGGTGTGGGGCGTGGCGCTGTTCGGGGTGTTCGCCAAGCTGTTCCTGCCCGGCATCGCCAAGGGCTTCTGGGTGGCGATCTACCTGTTGCTGGGCTGGGCGGGGATGGCCGCGGTCAAGCCGATCGTGGCCGGGCTGGACACGCCGGTGCTGTGGCTGATCGCCGCCGGCGGCGCGATCTATACGGTGGGCGTGGCCTTCTACGTGCGCAAGGCGATGCTCTACAACCGCGCGATCTGGCATGCGCACGTGCTGGGCGGCGCGCTGGCGCACTGGTGCGCGATCTGGCTGTGCCTGCGGCCGCTGTCGCCGACGTGAACGGCGGTGGCGACGCGCTAGAGATGGCCGCGCCGCGTCCGTAAGCTCGGGCGCCATGGACAGCATGGGCACAACGGAACCGATCGGCCGGCGCCTGAGGGCGTCGCTGGCCGTCGCGTTGCTGGCGGCGTGCACGCAGGTGCAGGCGCAACAGGCCGCGCCTGCGAACGATGCCGTTGCGACGCCCGCACCGTCCGTCGCGATGCCGCCGGCCACCGACGCTGCCAAAGACGACATCCAGACCCTGGGCGAAGTGCGCGCGCTGCCGCCGGACGAGGGCGAGCCGCTGGATCTGTATCGCTTCAAGAATCCGGTGACCCCGCCGCCCAACCGCTTCGACAAGGACTGGCGGCCGCCGCCCTCGGTGGAACAGGTCAGCCAGAGCGGCGGCTACATCGCGCTCGGCGTCTACTACCTGGCCGGCAAGGCGGCCAAGGGCCTGCACGCGCTGACCGGTGGCCCCGACCAGGTCCAGGCCGCCGTCGCGCGGCCGCCCCCGCAACTGAGCGAGGCCGAACTGCAGCGCGCCATGAAGGTGTGCGCGGACCAGGGTGGGGGTTGCGCGGCGGGGCAGTGAGATGCGCCCCATGCGCGCTGGCCGGCTCGGCCGCCTCAGCTGCAGGCGTCTTCGAATCGCAGGTCGTTGATGCCAAGTTCTGCGACGCTGCCGTCGAAGGTGCCTCCGCTGAGTCTTTCTCGAATCCGCATACCGGCTTTGTGCTCCGCGCAGTGCATGCCCTGTTGCGGAGGTCGCTTTGCCCTCAACGCCCGCCGCGCGTATAGCCTTCCAGTTCGTCGGCGCGGGAGCTGATCCGGCGCAGGGTGGCTTCGGCGCTTTGCAGGCCTGACTCCTGGCCGCGGGCGCCGAACGCACGGTCGAGTTGTGCGGCCTGGTCGTTGGACTGCTGCCAGGTGTATTGCGCATCCATCAGGCGGGAGCGGTCCATGCCGCTGAGGCGGTAGCGCAGCTTGTCGTAGGCGCGGTCCAGCCGCTCCTGCTGCACGCGCTGTTCGCGCTGGATGCAGCGCCGGTTCTCGTCCAGGCCCTGCGCCTGCTTGCGGCAGTCGTGGTAGGTGGCGGACAGGCCATCGCTCGGGGCACCGGCTTCGGCGCCGGCCGGCGGCATCTGCTGCAGTTGCTGCTGCATCTGCTGGATCTGCTCGGCCTGCTGCTGCAGCAGGCGTTGCTGTTGCTGCAGTTGCGCGTCGCGTGGGTCCATCTGCTGCGCGGCGGCGTTGCCGCACACGGCGGCGACCACCGCGGCGATCAGCCATGCGCGCAGCCGGCGCTGGCGCTGGGTTCCCTGGTGCTGGTGCATCGTCCTTCTCCTTCGATCGGCAACCGATCCTGCCGCGCGCCGCTTCGCCGGTGCGCGGTCGAGGTGGCGCCAAGCATACGGGAAGGCCGTGATGGCTTCATGGCACGGCGACGGGCGCGCTCAGCGGGGAGACGCCGCGTTCGTCGAACGCTTCGACGGCGAACACGTAGTCCTGGTCGACGTTGAGCGCGCGGAGTTCCAGGTCGGTGCCGCGGTCGGCGAACACCTGGTAGGTGAGGGTGAGGCGGTCGGCGCGCAGGCCCCAGCGCACGTTGTAGCCGACGGCGCCGGGTACCGCCTGCCAGTGCACGCGGGCGTTGCGGCGGTCGGCCTCGCGGCGCGCGACGACACCGGTGGGTGCAGGTGGCGGGGCGCCGTCGGCGTTGCCGAACACGCGCAGGTCGCTGATCGCCAGGTGCGCGGCGCCGACGTGGCCGTGCACGTAGCGGATGTAGCGGGTGCGCACTGGCGCGGGCAGTTGCAGGTAAGCGTTGGGCCGGTCGCGGCGGTCGGCGCCGTCGCCGACCTCGGCCAGCGGCAGCCAGTGGCGGCCGTCGCGCGAGTGCTGCAGCCGGAACGCGGTGTAGATGTCCGGCGCATCGCCGTAGCGGCCGGCACGGTAGTCGGCGAAGTTGACCTGCACCGCGCGTACGCTGCGCTCCCCGCCCAGGTCCACGGTGAGGGTCTCGCCGGGCGCGTTGCGCGCGGCCACCCAGTAGCTGCGCGGGTCCTCGTCGGTGGCGCGGTCGGCGGCGAAGTCGTCCAGGGTGGACGAGGCGGTGGCCGGCTTGCGATAGGACAGCAGCATCCAGCCGGTGAACAGCGTCTCCGGGTCGGCCACCGGGCCGTCCGGCATCCAGTGCGGGAAATCGCCGAAGCGGGTGGACACGCGCATCTGCCCGTCGGCGGCGAACGCGGCCGGGAACAGCACGATGCGCCGCTCGAAGGTCCAGTTGGCGCCGATCCACGCGGTGCCGCTGTTCCACCAGTTGCCGTGCGCGTCCTGGAAGGTGGAGCCGTGGCCGGCGCCCTGCATGAAACCGCCGGGCTTGTAGGCCACCGGGTTGTAGGGCGCATAGACGAACGGGCCGAGCGGGTGCTCGCCGATGTACACGCCGTTGGCGTAGGCGTTGTACTCGCTGCCCGGTGCGCCATATTGCAGGTAGTAGCGGCCGCCGGTCTTGGTCATCCATGCGCCTTCCAGGAAGCTGCCGATCGGGCTGCCGTCCGGGAAGCGGGCGCCGCGGTGATCGGGGCCGAAGCGCTCCCAGCCGTGCTGCGCCGGGTCCAGCGCGAGCAGCGGCGTCGGCACGCCGCGGAAGGCGAAGCCCTGCGCACTGCGGTCCATGGCGATGCCGTACAGCGGGTACCGGTCCGACGAGCCCCAGTACAGGTACCACTGGCCGTCGTCGTCGATGAACAGGTCCGGATCCCAGGGGCCGGGCGGCACGTCGCTGAGCGGCCGGCCTTTCATCTCGGTGCCGATCGGCTGGGCGCGCGGCAGCGTGGGCAGCAGGCGGGTCAGGAAGTCGAGCTCGCCGCTGGCCGGGTCGCGGGTCTGCAGCAGCGGGCGCGGTTCGAAGGCCGACTGCATGATCACCAGGCGGTCGCCGTCGGCGACCACCGCCGGCGCGACGATGCTCTCGAACGGCCAGCGGCTGGGCGTGACGAACTGCCAGTCGAGCAGGTTGGGGGAGCACCAGTAGCCGTCGGCCAGGGTCTGGAACAGGTAGTAGGCATCGCCGAAGCGCACGAACACCGGGTCGGCGCCGGTGCGGTAGGAAATGCCTTCGTTCAACTGCTCGAAGTTGTAGCGGTAGTCCAGGTCGATCGGGTTGGCGTAGCTGCGCGCGTCCGGTGTCTGCGCCGCGGCCAGCCAGGCGGACGTCAGCAGCGCCAGCGTTGCGAATGCTTTGAACATGGCGATGGCCTTCCCCCCGTGACGGCGCCGGCTACCGTAGCAAACGCCGTGGCGGGGCGCGATGCGGCGTGCGATGCGCCGCGGTTACCATGGCGCCCCGCCCGTTCGCCGCTGCCGCGCGGCGGCCGCAGCGCCTTTCCTCGCCGATCGTCGACGCCATGACTGCCAACGCTTTGCCGCGCCGCCTGCTGCCCTCCCTGCTGTCGTGCTTGCTGTTCGCCGCCGCTGCCGCCTACGCCAACGACAGCAGCATCGGCGATGCCAATGGCTCCATCGAACTGATCCGCCAGCCGGACATCCGCATGAGCAAGGAAGACCTGTTCATCAGCGAGGAGCGGGTGCAGGTGGACTACGTGTTCACCAACACCAGCACGCGCGAGCTGCTGGTGCCGATCGCCTTCCCGATGCCGCCGATGTACTTCGGCATGGCCGACCACAGTGCGCTCACCGACTTCAGGCTGTGGGTGGACGGCAAGGCGGTGCGCACCGAGCGCCGGCTGGTGGCGAAGCTGGACGGGGCCGACATCTCGCGCGCGTGGGCGGCCAGCGGCTGGACGCCGGACGACCTGGCCGAGTACGTCGAGGGCGGCACCGTCCCGGCCGGGCGCAAGCCGCTGCCCGCACGCTGGTTCGATGCGGATGGGCAGCCGCGCTTCACCCTCAGCGAGTACTTCGTCTGGCAGCAGCGCTTCCCGGCCAGCGGCACGGTGGCGATCCGCCACAGTTATGCGCCCAGCGTCGCCACCGGCGTGCCGATGCCGGCCAGCGACCTGATCGGCGAGTACGCCAAGCCCACCTGCCTGGACGCCGCTACCCAACAGCGCATGCGTCGCCGCGCCGGCGCCAACGGCCTGCAGTGGAGCAACCTGCGCTACGTGCTGCGCACCGGCGCCAACTGGAAGGGGCCGATCCAGGACTTCCACCTGACCCTGAAGAAGCGCGCCCCCGGCGACCTGCTCAGCCTGTGCTTCGACGGCGACCTGCAGCGCACCGACGCGCTGACCTTCGAGTTTCGCCAGCGCGACTTCGTGCCCGACCGCGACCTGGACATCCTGTTCCTGCGCTGACCGGCGGCCGGCGACCATAGCGGCCGACCGCCCCGAAGCCGACATCCGGCTGAACGCCGATGCGGCGCGGTCGGCAGTTTTCGCCCGACGCGGTGGCGCGCGCGGCGGCGGATCGGGCAGCATGCGGCGGCGCGTTTCCTCCCCCACAGGACTTGCCTGCATGCGCGATGCTGCCGTTGCCGCTTCCGATCCCGTCGCCCTGGTCGCGGCGCGCCTGGAGCGCCTGCCGCCCACCCGCACCCTGTGGCGCCTGGTCGCGGTGCTGGCGCTGGGCGGCTTCTTCGAACTGTACGACCTGTTCCAGACCGCCTACCTCAGCCCCGGCCTGCTGCGTGACGGCGTGTTCGCCGAGGGCGCGGCCGGCGTGTTCGGTATCGCCGACCAGGCCGCGTTCGCCTCGGCGACCTTCCTGGGCCTGTTCCTCGGCGCGAGCCTGCTCAGCCCGCTGGTCGATCGTTTCGGACGCCGCGCGGTGTTCTCCTTCGCGTTGCTCTGGTACAGCGTGGCGACCGTGGCGATGGGCCTGCAGCACAGCGCGCTGGGGGTGATCCTGTGGCGCGGCGTGGTCGGCATCGGCCTGGGCGTGGAGCTGGTCACCATCGACACCTACCTGTCGGAGATGGTGCCGCGGCAGATGCGTGGCGCGGCGTTCGCGCTGGCGTTCTGCGTGCAGTTCCTGGCGGTGCCGGCGGTAGCGCTGAGCGCCTGGGCGCTGGTGCCGCACGCGCCGCTGGGCCTGAGCGGCTGGCGTTGGGTGGCGCTGCTCAGCGGCGGCTTCGCGCTGGCGGTGTGGTGGCTGCGCAGTCGCCTGCCGGAATCGCCGCGCTGGCTGGCCACGCAAGGCCGGCATGCCGAGGCCGATGCGGTGCTGCAGCGGCTGGAGGCACGCTGTGCCGCCGACCTGGGGCGGCCCTTGCCGGCACCGGAGCCGCTCCCTGTCTCCCTTGCGCCGCCGCCGCGCTTTTCCGCGCTATGGCAGCCCCCGTATCGGCGCCGCATGGCGATGCTGGTGACCTTCCACATCTTCCAGGCGATCGGCTTCTTCGGTTTCGGCAACTGGCTGCCGGCGCTGCTGGCGCGGCAAGGCGCCGACAGCGTGCACGGGCTCGGCTACGCCTTCGCCATCTCGCTGGCGTATCCCGTGGCGCCGCTGCTGCTGATGGGCGTGGCGCAGCGCTGGGAGAACAAGTGGCAGGTAGTGGTGTCGGCGCTGGGCGCGATGCTGTTCGGTCTGCTGTTCGCCTGGCAGCACCAGCCGCTGCTGTTGATCGCCTGCGGCGCGGCGGTCACCTTCTGCAATGCCTGGATGAGTTTCGCCTATCACGGCTACCAGGCCGAACTGTTCCCCACTGCGCTGCGCGCCCGCGCGGTGGGCTTCTGCTATTCCTTCAGCCGCCTGTCCACCGCCGCCAGCAGCCTGCTGATCGGCGCGCTGCTGGACCGCACCGGCCATCGCGGCGTGCTCGGCTTCATCGCCGCCAGCCTGCTGATTGCCGCCACGGTGGTGGGCCGGTTCGGACCGCGCACCCACCAGCGCGCGCTGGAGCGTATCTAGGGCTGGTCATGGGCGCACGGGCGCGCCCGATGGCTGAACGTCGCGCACCGGTCATCGGTCCTCGACACCATGCCGCTGCCGCCCGGTGCATGCTGTGGCCTCCCTCGCCACGATCTTCGGCCATGACCACGCTACTGCCCGTCCCCGTGATGGATGCCGCCGACCACCGCGACCTGGCCCAGGCGCGCGCCCTGCTGGAACACCCCGGCCTGGCGGCGAAGATTGCCAATGCGGTGGGCGCGCCGATCGAGGCGCTGATCAGCAAGCGCCTGCCGAAGATGCTGGCCTCGCGCATCGATGCGGTCAGCCAGCGCGCGCTGCGGGTGGCGTTGCGCTCGGCACTGCTGACCCTGCGTGGGCAGACGCCGGAACGCGCACGGCCGCGCCTGCATGGCGCCGCGGTGGCGGCGACCGGCGCCGCCGGCGGCTTCTTCGGCCTGCCCGGGCTGGTGGTGGAACTGCCGCTGACCACCACCCTGATGCTGCGCTCCATCGCCGACATCGCCCGCGCCGAAGGCGAGCGCCTGGACGACCCGGCGACCGCCCTGGCCTGCCTGGAGGTGCTGGCGCACGGCGGCCGCAGCCAGCGCGACGACGGCAGCGAATCGGGCTACTTCGCGGTGCGCGCAGCGATGGCGCAACAGCTCAGCGCCGCCGCGCAGTACATCGCCGCGCACGGGCTGGGCAGCAAGGGCGCGCCGGTGCTGGTGTCGCTGCTGTCGCGCATCGCCGCCAAGTTCTCGGTGACGGTCAGCGAGAAGCTGGCGGCGCAGGCGGTGCCGCTGGTCGGCGCGGCCAGCGGCGCGTTGCTCAACACGGTGTTCATCGCCCACTTCCAGGCGATGGCGCGCGGCCACTTCACCGTGCGCCGGCTGGAACGCCGATACGGCGAAGCGGCGGTGCGCCAGGCCTACGAGGCGTTGCCGGCCGGGCGATGACCATGGCGGTCGCCGCATTGCGCTGGCACAGTGGTGACCGCTTCCAGGCTTCTCCCGATCTTTCCTTGCCGCAGGTGCATGCCATGAAAACCCGCCACCGTTCCGACAGCGACGACGACCAGCCGCGGCTGGCGGTGCTGATCGATGCCGACAACGCGCAACCGTCGGTGATCGAAGGCCTGCTCGCCGAAGTCGCCAAGTACGGCCTGGCCAGCGTCAAGCGCATCTACGGCGATTTCACCAGCACGCGCATGACCCAGTGGAAGCAGGCGCTGCTGAAGCACTCGATCAGCCCGGTGCAGCAGTTCGCCTACACCAGCGGCAAGAACGCCACCGACAGCTCGCTGATCATCGACGCGATGGACCTGCTCTATACCGGCCGCTTCGACGGCTTCTGCCTGGTCTCCAGCGACAGCGACTTCACCCGCCTGGCGCAGCGCCTGCGCGAGGAGGGGCCGACGGTGTACGGCTTCGGCGAGCGCAAGACCCCGGATGCGTTCGTGCAGGCCTGCGACAAGTTCATCTACACCGAAGTGCTGCGCAGCGAGGCCAGCGCCGCCGAACCGGCCAAGCCCGCCGCTGCGGCCGCCAAGCCGGCGGCCAAGGGCCGCAAGAAGCCGACCGCGACGCCGGCCAAGCCCGAGCCCGTGCCCGCCGCCACCGAGACCAAGCAGGCGCCGCTGACTCTGCTGCGCCAGGCCATCGAGGAAGCCTCCGACGACCAGGGCTGGGCCGGGCTGGGCAGTGTCGGCAGCTATCTGAACAAGGTGCGCCCGGATTTCGATCCGCGCCTGTACGGACACAAGAAGCTCAGCGACCTGCTGCGCCGGCTGTCGACGCATTTCGAACTGGAGGAGCGCGGCAACGAAGGCGGCGGCAAGCGCATCTTCGTGCGCTCGCGCGGATGAGCCGTCCGCCGCTGCCATTCGCACTGGTGCGTGCCGCCGCGGCGCGCAATGGCGCACACAGGTGCGCGCCACGATGAGCGATCGACCCTACGCCCCGTCCTGCGACCGCAACCGCGATCCGATCCTGCAGGTGCTGCAGCGGCACTTCGCCGATCGTCGCCGTGTGCTGGAGATCGGCAGCGGCACCGGGCAGCACGCGGTGCACTTCGCCGCGGCGCTGCCGCACCTGAGCTGGCAATGCAGCGAGCGTGCCGAGCACCTGCCCGGGATCGCGCAGTGGCTGGCGGCGGCAGGCCTGCCGAACACGCCGCCGGCGCTGGCGCTGGACGTGCGCGACGGGCCGTGGCCGCACACCGGCTACGATGCGGTGTTCACCTCCAATACCTTGCACATCATGGGTTGGGACGCGGTGCAGGCGTTCTTCGCCGGCGTCGGCCCGTTGTTGGCGAACAGCAGCGATGGTGTGCTGGCGGTGTATGGCCCGTTCAATTACGGCGGCGACTTCACCAGCGACAGCAATCGCGACTTCGATGCATGGCTGAAGGCGCGCGACCCGGCCAGCGGCATCCGCGATGCCGAGGCGGTGGACGCGCTGGCGCAGGCGCAGGGCCTGACGTTGCAGGAAGACGTGGCGATGCCGGCCAACAACCGCTGCCTGGTCTGGCGCCGCGGCCAGGCGGGGCTGACCGCGACGGCGATCTGAACAGGGAACGCGATCGGCCCGACGGGCGCGCGTTGCGTCCAGGTGACGAAAGCGCGCTGCGCCCCTCATGGCGGGTTCACCACCGTGCCACGGCGGATTCACCGCCGGCTTGCGACTGTGCGCCGACACCCGCCGCCGCCCATCTGCCTGCAGCCGGTGCTTCCCTCATTCGCCACGGAGCATTCCCATGGACAACAACGACAAAGCCCGCGACCTCAATCGCGATCCGATCTCCGGCACCCCGGGTTCGCATCCGGTCGGGGTCGGCATCGGCGGCGCCGCCGGCGGCGTGGCCGCGGGCGCACTGGCCGGTACCGTGTTCGGGCCGCTTGGCACCTTGATCGGCGCGGCGGTCGGCGTGGTCGCCGGCGCAGCCGCGGGCAAGGGTGTGGCCGAGCGCATCGATCCCACCGGCGAAGACGCCTACTGGCGCGAGGAATACCGCAACCGCGACTACGCCAAGGCCGATTACGACTACGACCGCGACTACGCCGCGGCCTACGGCCTGGGCCTGCAGGCGCGCGAGCAGTATCCCTCGCGCACCTGGGACGAGCACGAGCGCGAACTGTCGCACGACTGGGGCACGCGCCGTGGCGACTCGCGCCTGGAGTGGGACGAGGCGCGGCTGGCCGCGCGCGATTCCTGGGAGCGCGCCGATGCCACCTACCGCACCTACGAGGACAGCGACCGCTACTACGCCGATCGCTTCGACACCGCGGACTACCGCGATACCGACAGCAGCTACGACGACTATCGCCCGGCCTACCGCTACGGCGTGCAGGCGCGCAGCCGCTACCGCGACCGCGTCTGGGACGACCGCCTGGACACGGACCTGGAAAGCGGCTGGGAGCGCGCCAAGGATCGCTCGCGGCTGAGCTGGGCGCAGGCCAAGGCCGCCGTGCGCGAAGCCTTCGATTCGGATCGCTACGATCGCCCGGGCCGCGGCAATCCGCCCGATCCGCGGGTCTGATTCGAAGTTCGTTCCGTTGAGTGCGTTCGGTCGAGTTGCCACGCGGCACTCGACCGAGTCGCGCCTTGATAGGACACAGCGGCCGCTCGCCCAGGGCCGCTGTGGCACATACGGAGCGTGCGTACGCAACCATGTGGGAGGGACTTCAGTCCCGACGCGCAGACCCTTCCGTCATCGGCAGCATCGCGATCGACCGGGATCCATCTGCATGGTAGTGGTGCGCTGCAAGCCGTTGGGCATGGGCTGCATCGCCACCTGGTGACATGGCAGGTCGCGGCTGAAGCCGCTCCTGCAGCCTGGTTCCTACGGTCCGTCCGATGTCGGTGAGCTATCCGGAGGTTGTTGAGCCGTCGATTGCGACGAATCGTCCTCCTGCGCATCCTCCTGCGCATCCTCCTGCGCATCGGCCTCCGCATCTTCCTTCAAGGCAGCATCCCACCATGCCGGGGCCGCCAGCGGTTCTTCTCCATAGCCGTTCATGCAACCTGTTCGTTGCTGCTCCAGGCGCTTGTAGTCGAGGGTGAGACGCTGCACGTCCTGGCGCTCTGGCCACTCGGTGTAGGCGAAGTAGCCCTCGTACTGGTTCCCATTGATGCAGGCGATATACGAGTCCGCTCGCAGCCCGGCTGCCTGAAAGACCAACACCCGCGCCTCGCCGTTGCGATCCAGGCGGCCATGGAAGACTGTCCATTTGCCCGACGCGCAACTCGCGCCGGAGATCCCCATGTAGCTCAGGCACGGAATCGACCACACGTCCTGCTGGACGCGGATCCTCGCGCCGGAGAGCGGCCGATCGGGTCCTGCCACGACACGGATCGTGATGAACCGCGGCATGATCCAGGGGCCGGCGTGCTCCGCCAGCAGGTAGAACAGCAGGATGGCGCCCACCAGCGCCACGCAGGCGAGTTTGACCAAACGCTTCACGCGATGTCCTTCGAGGCTGATGCGGCCGTGGATCGCTGGCGATCCACGCAACGTGCGGATGATGCCCAAGGCCGGCCGCCCTGCGTTCGGTCAGACGCCTTCGATGCTGCCACTGCGCCGCCACTCCACGGCGACACGCGTTCGTCCCCCGCTCAGGCCGCCTGCACGATATGCAGCGCCTTCGGATTGCGCCAGGTCGCCAGCAGCCGCGCTTCGCGCTGCTTGGCCTCGTGCAGGTGCGCTTCCTTGACGTGGCCGTAGCCGCGGATGTGTTCCGGGATGCTGGCGATCTGCACCGCCAGTGCCAGGTTGTCCGCCTGCAGCCGCTGCAGCAGTTCGTCCACGGTGGTGACGTAGTCGGCGACCAGTTGCCGTTCGCCGCGGCGCTCGGCGCTGTAGCCGAACACGTCGAAGGCGCCACCGCGCAACCGGCGCAGCTTGGCCAGCCACTTGAACGCGGTGAACATCCACGGGCCGTATTCGCGCTTGCGCAGCCGGCCCTGCGCGTCCTTCTTCGCCAGCAGCGGCGGCGCCAGGTGGAAGCGCAGGCGGTAGTCGCCCTCGAACTGCGCCTGCACCTGCTGCGCGAAGGCGCCGCTGGTGTACAGCCGCGCGACTTCGTACTCGTCCTTGTAGGCCATCAGCTTGAATGCGTAGCGCGCCACCGCTTCGGTCAGCGCGGTCGAGGCCGGGGCCACGCGCTGCTCGCCAGCGCGCACGCGCTCCACCAGCGCGGTGTAGCGCGCGGCGTAGGCGGCGTCCTGGTAGTCGATCAGGAAGGCGTGGCGGCGCGCGACCAGTTCGTGCAGCGAGCGCGACAGGCGGCTGTCGTCCAGCGGCGCGTGCCCGGCATCGCCGCTCTCGGCGGCAGCCGGCAGCTCGCGCGTGGGACGCGGATTGGACGGATTGCGCGGGGCGGCGCTGGCGCCGGCCTCGTGGCCTTCCCACTCGCCCGGCGGCAGTTGCTGCAGGCTCAGCGCCTGGCGTTCGCGCTCGTCCGCGGCCGGATCGGCGAGACCGGCCGCGCGCCGCACCGCCGGCAGGTCCAGCGCCGCCAGACGGCCCCAGGCGAAGGCCTGCTGGTTCATCGCCACGGCCGCGCCATTGAGTTCGATCGCGCGCATCAGTGCCGCGTGCGACAGCGGTACCAGGCCCTGCTGCCAGGCGTAGCCGAGCATGAACAGGTTGCTGGCGATGGCGTCGCCGAGCAGCGCGGTGGCCAGTTGCGTGGCGTCGAGCAGCAGCGGATCGCGCCCGCCCAGCGCCAGGCGCACGCCGGCAATGATGTCGGCGGCCGGGAACTGCATGTCCGGATGCGTGGTAAACGTGCCGGGCATCGCCTCGTAGGTGTTCAGCACCACCTGCGAGCGGTCGCCGCGCACCTTGGACAGCGCCCAGTAGTCGTTGACCACGACCATGTCGCAGCCCAGCACCAGGTCGGCCTCGCCGGCGGCGATGCGCACCGCGTGCAGGTCCTCCGGTTGCCGCGCGATGCGGATATGCGTGGTGACCGCGCCGCCCTTCTGCGCCAGGCCGGTCTGGTCGAGCACGCTGGCGCCCTTGCCCTCCAGGTGCCCGGCCATGCCCAGCAGCGCGCCGATGGTGACCACGCCGGTGCCGCCGACGCCGGTGATGAGGATGTTCCAGGGCTGGCTCAGGTCGCTGCGGAAGCTCGGCGCCGGCAACTGTTCCAGCAGTGCCGCGGCCTCGGCCTTGCGGCCCTTGCGCGGCTGCCCGCCGTGCACGGTGACGAAGCTGGGGCAGAACCCGGACACGCAGGAATAGTCCTTGTTGCAGCTGGACTGGTCGATCTGGCGCTTGCGTCCGTATTCGGTCTCCTTCGGCAGCACCGACACGCAGAAGCTCTTCTCGCCGCAGTCGCCGCAGCCTTCGCACACCAGCGAGTTGACCAGCACGCGCTTGGGCGGATCGGGCAGCTTGCCGCGCTTGCGCCGGCGCCGCTTCTCGGTGGCGCAGGTCTGGTCGTAGATCAGCACGCTGGTGCCCTTGACCTCGCGCAGGCGCCGCTGCACCGCGTCCAGCTCGCTGCGGTCGTGGAAGTCCACCTCGCTGGGGAACAGCTCGCGGCGTCGCGTCCACTTGCCGATGTCGTCGCTGACCAGGGCGATGGTGTGCACGCCCTCGGCGCGCATCTGCCGGGCGATGTCGGGCACGCTGAGGGTGCCGTCCACCGGTTGCCCGCCGGTCATCGCCACAGCGTCGTTGTAGAGGATCTTGTAGGTGATGTTGACCCCGGCGGCGATCGACTGGCGGATCGCCAGCGAGCCGCTGTGGAAATAGGTGCCGTCGCCCAGGTTCTGGAACACGTGCGGGGTGTCGGTGAACGGCGCCTGCCCGGCCCAGGTGACGCCTTCGCCGCCCATGTGGGTGAAGGTGTCGGTGGCGCGGTCCATCCACGTCACCATGTAGTGGCAGCCGATGCCGCCGAGCGCGCGCGAGCCTTCCGGCACCACCGTGGAGGTGTTGTGCGGGCAGCCGGAGCAGTAGTGCGGCACGCGCGGGAAGTTGGCGCGCGGCAGCGCCATTTCCGCTTCCTTGGCCTCCATCCAGCGCAGGCGCTGCTGGATCGAGTCGGTGTCGAGCGCGGCGGACTGCGGCAGGCGCAGGATGCGCCGGCCGATCACCCCGGCGATGGTGGCCGGGGTCAGTTCGCCGGTGGAAGGCAGGATCCATTCGCCGGCTTCGTCGTACTTGCCGACGATGCTCGGGCGCGGACCGGCGCTGGCCGGCCAGTTGTAGAACTGTTCCTTCATCTGCCGCTCGATGAAGGCCTTCTTCTCCTCCACCACCACGATGTCCTGCAGCCCGCGCGCGAACGCGGCGATGCCCAGCGGTTCCAGGGGCCAGGTCATGCCGACCTTGTACACGCGGATGCCGATGCGCGCGCAGGCCTCCGCATCCAGGCCCAGGTATTCCAGCGCCTGCAGCACGTCCAGGTAGCTCTTGCCGGTGGTGACGATGCCCAGCCGCGCCTGCGGCGCGTCCATCACCGTGCGGTCGATGCCGTTGGCGCGGGCGAAGGCCTGCGCCGCGCGCACGGCGTAGCGGTGCAGGCGCATTTCCTGGTCCAGCGGCGGATCCGGCCAGCGGATGTTGAGCCCGCCCGGCGGCAGCTCGAAATCCTCCGGCAGCACGATCTGCCGCGCGAACGGGTCCACCTGCACCGAGGCCGAGGATTCCACCGTCTCGGCGATGGTCTTGAAGCCGATCCAGCGCCCGGTATAGCGGCTCATCGCCCAGCCGAGCAGGCCCATGTCGAGGATGTCCTGCACCCCGGCCGGGTTGAGCACCGGCATCATCGCGCTGACGAACTCGTCCTCCGAGCCGTGCGGCAGCGTCGAACTGCGGCAGGCGTGGTCGTCGGCGGCCAGCGCCAGCACGCCGCCGTGGCGCGAGGTGCCGGCGGCGTTGCCGTGCTTGAACACGTCGCCGCAGCGGTCCACGCCCGGGCCCTTGCCGTACCACATGGCGTACACGCCATCCACGCGCGCGCCGGGGAACAGGTTGGTCTGCTGCGTGCCCCAGACCATGGTCGCGCCCAGGTCCTCGTTGAGGCCGGGCTTGAACACCACGTTGGCCGCGTCCAGGTGCTTGCGCGCGCGCCACAGTTCCAGGTCGAACCCGCCCAGCGGGCTGCCGCGGTAGCCGCTGACGAAGCCGCCGGTGTTCAGCCCGGCGGCGCGGTCGCGCAGCTGCTGCATCAGCGGCAGCCGCACCAGCGCCTGTACGCCGGACAGGTAGATGCGGCCGTCGGTACGGGTGTACTTGTCTTCCAGCGTATAGCCGGTATCCACACCACCAGCGGCCGCTGCGGCGAGGGAGGACGACGGACGCGGATCGGCGATGCGGTTCATGGCTTGCCCGGAAATGGAAGGCTGGCGGGCGCGCAGCGCCTGCCGCGCGCGATCGTCCCGATTGTATCAGCGGCGATTTTTGCGCTCGTTCTCGTCCACGCCGGCCCCGCCGGGGTAGGATGGGACCCGGGTGAGGGGATCACTCCAGGGGATTGCAGCAGTGAAGGCATACACATACGCAGTGGCCGCGATGCTGGCCTGCATCGGGCTGGTCACCGCGGCCAGCGTGCGGGCGCAGGCATTGCCGGCACCGAAAGAGTTCTATTTCGACGAAGACCGCAGCACCACGCGTCCGGTCACCGCCATCGCCGGCAGCGGCGAGGCCCTGGTCGATCGCCTGGCCAGCGCCGTGCAGCGCGACCCCAACGCCAACGAAGCGCGCGCGCAGCTGGCCGGCATCGCCATGGCCGGCGGCCGCCAGGAACTGGGCGAACAGCTGTACCAGGCCGCGTTGCATGCGCTGCCCGCCGGCCAGCAGCGGCGCCAGGTGCAGTGGAACTACGGTTGGGACCTGCTGCGTGCCAGCGACCCGGCGCGCGCGCTGGCGCAGTGGGGCGCGCTGGTCAACGGTCGCCCGGCCGCGCCGGACTGGCTGCCGCCGACCCTGGCGCTGGCGTTGTGGCGCTTGCAGCGCAAGGACGAGGCGGTGAAGTGGTATGCCGCGGCGGCGCGCACCTGGCCGGACAAATGGGGCGCCACGGCCGATTTCGCGGCCTTGCTGCCGACCTGGCGCGACGACGAGCGTGCCACTCTTGCCGAAGTGCAGGCCGCCTGGAAGGCAGCGCCGCCGGCCTGGCCCTGAGTCGGCGCGCAGCGCGCCTACCGCGGTAGGGCGGGGCGCGCGTCGAGGCCTGAGTCGAAAGCGATGCGGCTGTCGCCTTCGCGTTTGCTGCCGTTTGAGGCGCAACGCACGCAGGCGTCCCCACGCGTCGCGCCGAGCGCGATGTCGCCCACGCAGGCGTTGCCGACGCGGCGCTGGTAGGCCGGTATGCCCCGCGCGTTGCGGATCACGATCGCCATCTTTGATCTGCCACGCGCTGGCATGTCGGCGCGGCCGCGGCGGCCGCGCCTCCATCGCGTCCACACAGCGCATGCGATGATGCGGGCCGATTCTCGTCGAGTTGCGTTGTCGCGATGGCCTTCGATGCCTTTGCCCTGATTCTGGCCATGCTGGCGCTCGGCAAGCTGTTCGCGCGCCTGCGCGTGCTGCCGGCCAACACCACCGAGGTGCTCAACGGGGTGGTGCTGTATCTGTGCCTGCCGGCCTCGGTGCTGATCTACGTGCCGCGCCTGCAGTTCAACCTGGAACTGCTCGGATTGATGCTGACGCCATGGCTGCTGACCGGCGTGAGCGTGCTGGCGATGCTGGCACTGCGCGGGCCGCTGCGGCTGCGCCGCGAGCAGCAGGCGGTGCTGCTGCTGTGCGTGGCGCTGGCCAATTCCAGCTTCATCGGCTACCCGATGGTGCGCGCGCTGCTCGGCGAGGCGGCCCTGCCGTATGCGGTGGTCTACGACCAGTTCGGCACCTTCGTGCTGCTGTCCAGCTTCGGCCTGTACGTGCTGGCGCGCTACAGCGGCGAGGCGCCGCCGTCGCCGCGGCAGACCCTGTTGCGGATGGCGCGTTTCCCGCCACTCTGGGCGCTGGCGTTCGCGCTGACGCTGATGCCGGCGCAGGCGCCGGCCTGGATTGCCTCCGGCCTGCAGCACCTGGCCGACGCGATGCTGCCGCTGGTGATGCTGGCGGTGGGGTTCTCGATCCAGTTGCGCTTGCCGCGCGAGGAACTGGCACCGCTGGCCGCCGGGCTGGTGTTGAAGCTGCTGCTGTTGCCGGCCCTGGCCTGGCCGCTGTCGTGGGCGCTGGGCCTGCGCGGGCAGGCGCTGCAGGCCAACGTGCTGGAATCGGCGATGCCGACCATGATCACCGCCGCCCTGCTGGCGATCTCGCATCGCTTGGCGCCGCGCCTGGCCGCGGCCTTGGTCGGCTATGGGATTCTGCTGTCGCTGGTGACCTTGCCGGCCTGGGCGTGGTTGTTGGGGGCGTTGCGTTGAGCCTGCGCCGGAGGGTGCTACCTGGATCGATGGGGTGTGGCATGGCGTGGGCGACGCACCCTCATCCGCCCCTTCGGGGCACCTTCTCCCGGAGGGAGAAGGAATTTAGAAGCCCCTCTCCCCCCGGGAGAGGGGTTGGGGTGAGGGTCGGGCGCAGCCTCGCATAGCGGCATCGCCCGGTGTCACCAATCGCCCGCAACTAATCCGCCGGCACCGTCCGCCCGCTGGCCCAACTGCGCAGCGCCTGCACCTGCTCGGCCATCAGCACCGAAAGCGGTCGGGTGTTGCGGATCTCCTGCATCAGCAGCTCGGTATCCAGCGGCCGCTGTTCTGCATGCGCGGCATACAGTCCGGACACGATCGCCTGCTCGATCTCGGCACCGGAGAACCCGTCGGCGGCGGCAGCCAAGGCCGGCAGCGCGAATGCGTCCGCGTGCAGTTGTCGCCTGGTCAGATGCAGGCGCAACAGCTCCACGCGCGCCTGCGGATCGGGCAGGTCGACGAAGAAGATCTCGTCGAAGCGGCCCTTGCGCAGCAGTTCCGCCGGCAGTTCGTGCACCTGGTTGGCGGTGGCGACGATGAACACCGCGGCGCTGCCGTCGGCGCTGCCGCGTTCGGCCATCCAGGTCAGCAGCGTGCCGAGCACGCGCCGCGATACGCCGCCGTCCTCGCCGCCGCTGGCCAGGCCTTTCTCGATTTCGTCCATCCACAGCACGCACGGCGCCAGTTGCTCGACCGCGGCCAGCGCGTCGCGCAGGTTCTTCTCGGTCTCGCCGTGATACTTGGCGTACAGCGCGCCCATGTCCAGGCGCAGCAGCGGCACGCCGAACCCGGCGGCGGTGGCCTTGGCCAGCATCGACTTGCCGCAGCCTTGCACGCCGAGCAGCAGCACGCCCTTGGGCGGGTCCAGCCCCGGCGGCGCGGTGCCGGCGAACACCGCGCGGCGCTGCGCGATCCATTGCTTGAGCCGGCGCGCGCCGGCCACGTCCTCGAAGCGCGTGGCGTCGTTGTCGTACTGCAGGTGGCCGCTGCGGTTGAGCAGTTCGAACTTGAGCTTGGCCAGTTGCGGCAGGTCGGATGCGGTGAGCGCGCCGTCGGCGTAGATCAGTTGCCGGGCGATGCGCCGCGCGTCGATCAGGCTGAGGCCGCGCAGGTTGCGCAGGATCTGCTTGACCGCCTCGCCGTCGACCTCTACCCGGCGTCCGCCGAACTCGCGCGCATAGCCCAGCGCTTCTTCCTGCACCATCTTCAGCAGGGCGTTGGCGTCGGGCAGGCGCGGGTTGAAGCGGGTCGCCAGCGTTTCCAGCTCGGCCGGCAGTTCGATTCGCGTGCCGATCAGCACCAGCACGTGCGGCTGGCAGTGGCGGCGTTCGACGATATCGCGCAGCAGGCGCTGGTGGCTGGCATAGCCCAGGTACGGGGTGACGTCGAGCAGCAGGTAGATGCCGCGCTGATCGGCCTGCTTGATCGCCTGCAGCACCGCGCTGGCGTCCGGTGGCCCGCTCGGCGGGTCCTCGCGGTCCAGGTCGATGCGGCGCAGGCCCTCGGTGATCGACCAGCGGTGCAGGGCGCGCCAGACCTGCATCAAGGCCTGCCGGAACAGATCGACGATGCGCGCCTCCTCCTGCGTCTCGATCACGATCAGGGGCGTGTTGGCGCGGATCAGCGCGACCAGGTCCTGCAGTTCGCTCATGGCATCGGAAGCCGAAGGGGGCCGCCACGATAGCAAGCCCGGCGGCGGCCGGCGTGCTGCCGGCCGGCATGCTGCATGTTGACTACCGGCTGACGTAGGGCCGGTGTACGCTCCGGCTTCTTCCCCCGGAAGCGAGGCGTGCATGAAGACGATCCTGGTGGCCGGCTCCAAGGGCGGCGTGGGCAAGACCACGGTCGCCACGCACCTGGCGGCGTCCTACGCGCTGGCCGGCAAGCGCACGGTGCTGGCCGATGCCGATCCGCAGGGCTCCTCGACCCGCTGGGCCGAACGCCGCGCCGGCCTTGACAGCGCGGTGCTGCCGATCGACGCCAGCCGCAAGCGCAGCTGGCGCGCGGCGCTGCCCGACGACGCGCAGCGGGTGATCGTCGATGCCCCCGCCGGCGCCATGGCCGAGGATCTGGGCCACTTCCTCGACGAGGCCGACGCAGTGGTGGTGCCGGTGATGCCGTCGGCGCTGGACATCGAGGCCACCGTCGGCTTCCTCAACACCCTGGCCAAGGTGCCGCGGGTGCATCAGCGCAAGCTGCCGGTCGGGCTGGTGCTCAACCGCAGCAAGCCCTGGACCAACGCCACCCAGCAGGCGCTGCAGATGCTGGGCGAATGGCCCTACCCGGTGGTGGCGCAACTGCGCGACAGCCAGGCCTACGTGGTGCTGGTGGGGCTGGGCCGCAGCCTGTTCGATTACCACTCCGTCCAGGTCCGCGACCACCAGCAGGACTGGGAACCGTTGCTCAAGTGGCTCAAGAAGGCCTGACCGATGACCATCGTTTTGCGAGAAGTGATCCTGCTGCGCCATGCCCACGCCGAACCGGCCGACACCGGCCAGGCCGATTTCGACCGGCCGCTGTCCCCGCACGGCCTGGCCGAGGCCGAAGCGGCCGGGCGCTGGCTGCTGGAGCAGCGGCTGGTGCCGGACCGGGTGCTGTGTTCGCCGGCGCGGCGCGCGCGCGAGACCCTGGAGGCGGTGCTGGAGCTGACCGGCTACGTCGAGCAACGCCTGGAGCCGCGCATCTACGAGGCCACTTCGGGCACCCTGGCCGATCTGCTGGACGGCCACCGCGACGTCGAGCGGCTGTTGCTGGTCGGCCACAATCCGGGTCTGGAGCGGCTGGCGGCACTGATGCACAGCGGCCAGTCCGGCGACTACCGCGGCATGCCCACCGCCAGCGTCGCCGTGCTCGGGGTCCCGCACGACGCGGCGATCGAGCCGGGCGTGGCGCGGTTGACCGGGTTCTGGTGGCCCTGAGCCCGCTGCGCAGGTCCCTGCGGCCGGCGCTGTGCGCCGCGCTGCTGCCGTTGTGTCTGTGGTGCGCCACCGCCTGCGCGCAGGTGACACCGGCCTTGCTGGCGCCCGGCGAGTACGCGCTGGACCCGGTGCAGTCGCGCTTCGGGTTCGAGATCCGCACCCGCTTCGGCCAACGCATCGAAGGCTTCTTCCCGCGCTACGAAGGCACCGTGCACGTGCTGCCCGATGGCCGCCATCAGGTGCACCTGCGCCTGTTCACCGCCTACGTGGAAATCCCCGGCAAGCCGCGCTACACCGGCTGGATGCGCGGCGAGGATTTCTTCGACGCGCCGCGCTACCCCACCGTGTCCTTCGACTCGCAGCCGTTCTCGCCGCAGGTGCTGGGCAAGGGCGGGCCGATCCCCGGCATCCTGAGCATCCGCGGGATCAGCCACGCCGAGACGCTGACCGTCATGCCGGCCGCATGCACCCGCGCAGGCTATGATTGCGATGTCATCAGCCGCGGTACGGTATTGCGTGGACGTTACGGAATGGACAAGTGGGATCTGGCCTTGAGCGACCGGGTCACCTTCGTGCTGCGCGCACGCCTGACCGAGGCGTCCACTCGGTGACATCACGATGGATGCGGGTGCTGGTGGTGGTGGCGCTGCTGCTCGGCAGCGGCTGCGCGAGCCTGTCGCAGGCGCAGCACGGTCGTGCCGTGGCGATCGCCGAGGCCGCGCGCGACCGCCAGGTCGACTGCACGCGCGGGGACCACTGCGCGCTGGCCTCGCCGCTGCGCGGGCTGGCCGGCAAGGCCTTCGCCCAGTCCGGCGACGGCGCGCCGCGCCACTACGCCACCATCCTCGACCACGGCGAAGAGGCGCTGGTGGCGCGGGTCAACCTGATCCGCAGCGCCAGCCGCAGCATCGACCTGCAGACCTACATCTTCGACAAGGACGACAGCGCGCGGCTGGTGATGGACGAACTGCTGGCCGCGGCGCGGCGCGGCGTGCAGGTGCGCGTGCTGATCGACCAGCTCTCGGCGATCTCCGACCTGCAGATCCTCGGCGCCCTGGCCGGCGCGCACGAGAACTTCTCGCTGCGCATCTACAACCCCACCTTCGGCCTGGCCAAGCCCAACTACTTCCATTACGCCGCCAGCGTGCTGTGCTGCTTCCGCCGCTTCAACCAGCGCATGCACAACAAGCTGCTGGTGATCGACGATGCGATCGGCGTGGTCGGCGGGCGCAACTACCAGGACGACTATTTCGACTGGGACGCCGAGTACAACTTCCGCGACCGCGACGTGCTGGTCGCCGGTCCCGTGGCGCGGTCGATGGCCGCCAACTTCGACGCCTACTGGGCGGCGCGGCGCAGCGTGCCGGTGGCGCGGCTCAACGACGTTGGCAAGCTGCTGCTGCGCGAGGGCGTGCCGGCGATGCCGCCGGCGCAGTTCCTGCGCCCGGAGCGGGTGCAGCGGGTCAGCGAGGAGGCGGCCGATCCGGCCTTCGTGGAGAACGCCTTCGTGCTGCCGGCGTTGCCGGTCAAGCATGTGGACTACGTCGCCGACCTGCCGCAGAAGCACCGCCGCGAACACGGCCCCAAGGCCATCTCCACCGCGCCCAAGCTCGACCGGCTGATCGCCGACGCGCGCCAGGAAATCATCCTGCAGACGCCGTACCTGGTGCTGTCGGACCCGGCGCAGGAGATCTTCCGCGACCTGCGCAAGCGCACCCCGCCGCCGCGCGTGGTGGTCGCCACCAACAGCCTGGCGGCCACCGACAACCCGGTGGTGTACGCGCTGTCCTACAAGTACAAGCGCCGCAACCTGCGCGAGCTGGGCTTCGACATCTACGAATACAAGCCGTTCCCGCTGGACGCGCCGGTGGACTACGCCAACCTGCTGCCGGCACCGCTGCAGGGCGAGCTGCCGTCCGCGGCGGCCAGCGACGACAACCAGGGCGATCCCGGCAGCGGCCGCAACACCTTGCTGGGCGGCAGCGCCGCCGGGCGCAGTTCGCTGCTCGGCAGCGGCAGTGGCGGACCGTCCGGCAACCGCGCCGACGGCAGCCAGGTCGCGCGCCGCGTGCTGCGCACCGAGACCCGCCCCTCCTACCTGAGCCGGCGCATCGCCAACCGGCCGTTGCCGGTGACCCGCGAGGGCGCGCGTATGGGCCTGCACGCCAAGTCGCTGGTGGTGGACCGCCGCGTCGGCGTGATCGGCACCCACAACTTCGACCCGCGCAGCGAGACCTACAACACCGAGGGCGCGGTGATCGTCGACGATCCGGCCTTCGCGCAGGCGCTGGCGGCCAGCATCGGCCGCGACATCGAGCCGGAGAACTCCTGGGTGGTGGCACCGCGGGTCAAGCCGCCGGTGCTGTCGGGCCTGAACTACAGCATGGGCAAGGTCTCCGAAGCGCTGCCGGTGCTGGATTTCTGGCCCTGGCGCTACGCCACCGACTACGAGTTCCAGCCCGGCCCCGACTGCCCGGCGCCGCTGACCCGGCGCGACCCCGGCTTCCACCGCTGCTACAGCGCCGTCGGCGACTTCCCCGAGGTCAACGTCGGCCCGAAGTGGCTGCTGGTGCGGATGTTGACCGCGTTCGGCTCGGGCTTGGTGCCGATTCTTTGAGGGGCGGGGATTCGGGAATGGGGATTCGGGATTCGCAAAAGCGCCTTCCTGCGAGCTCATGCCTCGTCCTGGCGCGATAATGTCCGCGCCGGGGATGCCGCTCTTGCCAATCCCCAATCCCGAATCCCCAATCCCGGCCCCCAAATGTCCTTTCGCGAACCTGCCGATCTCGCTGTCCTCAACGCCGATTGCCGCGACACCCTGATCGCGCACCTGGGCATCGTCTTCACCGAGGCCGGGCCGGACTGGCTGCGGGCGACGATGCCGGTGGATGCGCGCACGCGGCAGCCGTACGGGCTGCTGCACGGTGGTGCCTCGGTGGTGCTGGCCGAGACCCTGGGCAGCACCGCCGGCAACCTGTGCGTGGGGCCGGGGCGGATCTGCGTGGGCCTGGAGATCAACGCCAACCACCTGCGCGCCGCGCGCAGCGGCACGGTCACCGGCACCGCGCGGCCGCTGCACGTGGGCCGGACCACGCAGGTGTGGGAGATCCACATCGAGGACGGGGCCGGCAAGCCGGTATGCGTGTCGCGGCTGACCCTGGCGGTGGTCGACCGCGGCTGAGCCCGGCGCCCGGGCTGAACCCTGCCTCGGCACGCGCGGCCGCGGCGGCGCCAGCCGCGTCTTCGGGGTGACACAATTCTCCGCTAGGCCCCCGCTTCCGGTACCCTTGTTCAGATGAGCGAGTTCTCCCCACCCGCCATGCGCCAATACGGTGGGGCGCTGCGCTGGGTTCGTTACGGCTACCGCGTGCCGCTGCTGGCGTTGCACGTGCTGTTGTCGCTGCCGTTCCTGCTGGTGTGCATGGCGCTGTCGCCCGGCCGCGCCGGCACCGAATCCTTCGGCGACCGCATGGTCTGCTGGTGGTCGACCTGGCTGCTGCGCATCTTCGGCCTGCGCGTGCGCCGCATCGGCGCGCCCCTGCCCAACCCGGTGCTGTTCGTCGCCAACCACGTCAGCTGGATCGACATCGTGATGCTGCACAGCCAGCGCATGATGGGCTTCGTCGCCAAGCGCGAGATCGCCGGCTGGCCGCTGGTCGGCTGGCTGGCCGCGCGCGGGCAGACCATCTTCCACCAGCGCGGCAGCACCGAGTCGCTGGGCGGGGTGTTGCAGGCGATGCTGGAGCGGCTGCGCTCCGGCTGCTCGGTCGGCGTGTTCCCGGAAGGGCGCACCCGAAGCGGCCAGGATGTGGGGCCGTTCCACGCGCGCATCTTCCAGGCCGCGGTCGAGGCCGAGGTGGCGGTGCAGCCGGTGGCCCTGCGCTACGGCGCCGGCGGCTCGGCCCAGCAGATTGTCGCGTTCGGGCCGCACGAGAGTTTCTTCGCCAACTTCCTGCGCCTGCTCGGCGAGCCGGGGCGGGTGGCCGAGGTGCATTTCCTGGAGCCGATCCGGCTGCAGGACGTGGAGGGGCGCCGGCGCATCGCCGAGATCTCACGCGCGCGCATCGTCACGGCGATGGCACAACCCTGAACACCGGGACACTGCCGCTGCCGCGCTTGACCGATTACTCCAGTCGACAGGCGCAAGCTCGCTGCCCATGAACGCGACCGATTATTCCCCCCCACGCTGGCTGCGCAACCCGCACGTCCAATCGGTACTGGGTTCCAGCCTGCTGCGCGTGCGCCGTGGCGAACAGTTGCTCGCCGCCAGCGGCGCCACCACCACCTCGCACATCCTCGACGGCGGCGACGGCGTGCGCCTGCAGGGCTGGCTCAGCGTGCCGGCCGGCGAAGCGCCGCGCGGCACCGTGCTGTTGCTGCACGGCTGGGAAGGCAGCGCCGACTCCAGCTACATGCGCCTGACCGCGGCGAAGATGCTGGCGCTGGGCTACCAGGTGTTCCGGCTCAACTTCCGCGACCATGGCGGCACCCACCACCTCAACGTGGACCTGTTCCACTCCGAGCGGCTGGACGAAGTGGTCAACGCCGCCTGCGACCTGTGGCGGCGCTTCCCGGCGCCGACCCTGCTCGCGGCCGGCTACTCGCTGGGCGGCAATTTCGCCCTGCGCCTGGCGCTGCGCGCGCCGGCCGCGGGCCTGCCGCTGCAGCACGTGGCCGCGGTGTGCCCGCTGCTGGACCCGGCCACCACCATGCAGCGGATCGAGAACGGCCCGCAGTTCTACGACTGGTACTTCCGCCGCAAGTGGCGCGAGTCGCTGCTGCGCAAGCGCGAGCTGTTCCCCGACCGCCACGGCTACGACGACGCCACCCTGGCGCTGGACATGCGCGGGCTGATGGCCTGGCTGGCCGAGCGCCATGCCGGCTTCGCCAGCCTGGACGCCTACTTCGACAGCTACTGCATCGCCGGCGAGCGCCTGCTCGGCCTGAGTGTGCCGGCCGACATCCTGATGGCCGAGGACGATCCGGTGATTCCGCTGGACGACTTCCGCAGCTGGCGCCTGCCCGACATCGCCCGGCTGGAGATCGCCCGCTGGGGTGGCCATTGCGGCTTCATCGAGAACGCGCGCGGCGACGGCTTCGCCGAACGCTGGGTGGCCGAACGGCTGACCGAGGGGCTGGTCGAGGCCTGACCGGCGGTGGCGTGCAGGCCGGCGGGCGACCTCGCCCGCGTGCGCGCCAGGCGGTCAGCAGGGTGGGCGCACCGCGATTCCCGGGCGCGGCACGCATCGACGCCTCTTTCGCGGTTCCCGTGCCGGCACCGCCGCCACCACGTGGCGCTGCCCGGCGTACCGGGTCATCTGTGCAGCCCGGCATGTTCGGCGCACCTCGCCATCGCGTCGCCTCAGTCCCCTGCAGCGTCGGCGACACGGCCGCTTCAGCGAGGCCCGACGCCACCCGCCGTGCCCGCCGGCTGGCCGCAGCCGTCAGCCCAGGGCGGCCCGATGCTCCCGCTACAATGCGGGTTTGCCCCGAGCCGGAACTCCATGCACGAGCCCATTCTCGACGCCCTGCGCCGCCAGGACACCGCCGACGCGCTGCGTCTCGCCCAGACCTGGGCCGCCGAGGCCACCGACGACCCGCAGGCCTTGCGCTGGCTGGCGCTGGCGCAGCAGCAGCACGGCGAGACCGCCGCCGCCCTGGACAGCATCGGCCGCGCGATCGCGCTGGCGCCGGAAGACGCCAGCCTGCACCTGCTGCACGCCGGCATGCTGGTCAGCGCCAACGACCTGGCCCAGGCCGAGGACGCGCTGGCGCAGACCGCCGCGCTGGATCCCAACGAATTCCTCGCCTACGTGATGCGCGCGCACCTGGCGCTGGGCCGCGGCGACCTGGACGAAGTGGAGCGGCTCAGCCGCACCGCCGCGCGCCTGCAGCCGGAGCATCCGCAACTGCTCGGCGTGGACGGCATGCTGGCGCTGCGCCGCGGCGACGCCGACCGCGCGTTGGCGCTCCTCGCGCGCGCCAGCAACGCGCTGCCGGACGATCCGCGCCTGCTCTACGCGCTGGGTTTCGCCTACCTGGACAAGCAGCACTTCGCCTTCGCCGAGACCGCGTTCCGCCGCGTCGCCGCGCTCACCCCGGGCACCGGCGCGGCGATGATGGCGCTGGTCGCGCAGCTGGCCTACCGCCAGGGCCGCCTGGACGACGCCATCACCGCGCTGGAGACGGTGCTGGCCGATCCGGCCGGCGATACCGCCAACATGCGCCGGCTGGCCGGCGAGTACGCCCTGCAGGCGGACCGCCCGGCCGAGGCGCTGGACCACCTGCGCCGCACCCTGGCGGTGGCGCCGGCCGACCGCCGCACCCTGCACGCAGCGCTGATCGCCTGGCAGCGCCTGGGTACGATCGACGACGCCCGCGCCACCCTGGAAGCGGCGCTGGCCACCACCACCGACGCCCACGACCTGTGGCTGGCGCGGCTGGCGCTGGAGCCGGTGGGCGGCCCCGAGGCGCGGGCGCTGATCGCGCGCTGGCAGGCGGCGATGCCGGCGCACGTGCCGGCGCTGGAAGCGCAGCTGCGGGTGCACGACATGGCCGGCGAGCGCGACCAGGGCGAGGCCGTGGCGCAGCGCATCGTGGCGCTGGAACCGGGCCGGCTCAGCGGCGAGGAACGCCTGGTCGAGGCGCTGCTGGAGCGCGGCGAGCACGACGCCGCCATCGCCCACGTACACGGCCTGATGCAGCGCATGCCCGAACGCGACCGCACCGTGGTGCGGCCGTGGCTGGCGGCGGTGCAGGATGCGGCCGGGCGCCCGGAAGACGCACTCGCGACCTGGGTGGCCTTCCAGCAGGAGCAGCTGCCGCACCGCCTGCCGCTGCCACCGCTGGGCCAGGCCCCGGCGCAGTGGCCGCCGCTGGGGGAAGTCGACCCGCAGAACCAGGCGCGCCCGCTGTTCGTCTGGGGTCCGCCAGGCAGCGGCGTGGAGCGGGTGATCGCGGTGATCGACGCGGCCAGCCCGGTGCTGCGCGGCGACCGCTTCGGCCCGCAGCCGCCGACCGACGGCCTGCAGCGCTTCCGCAGCGTCGAGGAGCTGGACAGCGGCACCCTGGACGGTGCGGCGCTGGTCGCCGAGTGGCGCGCGCAACTGCCGGCGCGCGGCGTCGGCGACGGCAACATCGTCGACTGGCTGTTGTGGTGGGACAACGCGCTGCTGCGCGCGCTGCGCCCGCACCTGCCGGAAGGGCGGCTGTTGATCGTGCTGCGCGATCCGCGCGACATGCTGCTGGACTGGCTGGCCAACGGCGCTCCGGCGCCGCTGGGCCTGGCCTCGCCGGAGACCGGTGCGCAGTGGCTGGCGTCGGTGCTGGCGCAGGTCGCCGACCTGCACGCGCAGGACCTGTATCCGCACCACCTGGTGCGCCTGGACGGGACCGAGCACGATCCGGCCGGCGTGGCGGCGGCGCTGGAGCAGGCGTTCGGCGTGGCGTTCCCGACCATCGCCACGGTCGGCCCGCCGCGCCTGGCCGCCGGCCACTGGCGCGCCTACGCCGCACCGCTGTCCGCGGCCTTCGCGCTGCTGACGCCGGTCGCGGTGCGCCTTGGCTACCCTGAAACCTGATTCCCCAAGGAGATTCACGCATGCGTCTTCGCAGTGACAGCATCCAGCCGGGTCAGCCCATCGCCGCCACCTACGCGATGGGCCAGGCCGACGGCTTCGGCGGCAACCGCAACCCCCACCTGGCCTGGGACGCGGTGCCGGCCGGTACCCAGTCCTTCGTGCTGCTGTGCGTCGATCCGGACGTGCCGACCGTGGCCGAGATGGTCGGCCGCGACGACGTGCAGATCCCGGTCGCGCAGCCGCGCACCGAATTCGTGCATTGGGTGGCGGTGGACCTGCCGGCCGATCTGCGGGAGATCGCCGAGGGCAGCGCCAGCGACGGCGTGGTGGCCAAGGGCAAGCAGCAACCGCCCGGCCTGGACGGCGCGCGGCAGGGACTGAACAGCTACACCGACTGGTTCGCCGGCGACGCGGCGATGGGCGGCGACTACCACGGCTACGACGGCCCGTATCCGCCGGCCAACGACCTGCGCGTGCACCGCTACTTCTTCCGCTTGTTCGCCTTGGACGTGGCGCACCTGGACGTGCCGGCACGCTTCACCGCCGCCGATGCCTTGCGCGCGATGCAGGGCCACGTGCTGGCAGAGGCCAGCCTGCACGGCACTTACAGTCTCAATCCCGCCGCGAAGTGAGCGTAAGCCCCTCTCCCCCCGGGAGAGGGGTTGGGGTGAGGGTCGGAGCGCGCAGCGCCTCACCGATCTGACATTGCGAGGCTTCGCCCGGACCCTCATCCGCCCCTGCGGGGCACCTTCTCCCGAGGGGAGAAGGGAGAAGCCAAAGCCCCTCTCCCATCGGGAGAGGGGTTGGGGTGAGGGTACGGCGCGCGCAGCGCCTCGCCGATCTGACATTGCGAGGCTTCGCCCGGACCCTCATCCGCCCCTGCGGGGCACCTTCTCCCGAGGGGAGAAGGGAAGAGCCGTAGCCCCTCTCCCCCCGGGAGAGGGGTTGGGGTGAGGGTACGGCGCGCGCAGCGCCTCACCGATCTGACATTGCGAGGCTTCGCCCGTACCCTCATCCGCCCCTTCGGGGCACCTTCTCCCGAGGGGAGAAGGGAGAAGCCAAAGCCCCTCTCCCTTCGGGAGAGGGGTTGGGGTGAGGGTACGGCGCGCGCAGCGCCTCGCCAAACTGTCATCGCGAGGCTACGCCCGTACCCTCATCCGCCCCTTCGGGGCACCTTCTCCCGAGGGGAGAAGGGAGAAGCCGAAGCCCCTCTCCCCCGGGAGAGGGGTTGGGGTGAGGGTACGGCGCGCGCAGCGCCTCGCCGATCCGTCATTGCGAGGCTACGCCCGGACCCTCATCCGCCCCTTCGGGGCACCTTCTCCCGAGGGGAGAAGGGAGAAGCCGAAGCCCCTCTCCCGCCGGGAGAGGGGTTGGGGTGAGGGTCGGCGCGCGCAGCGCCTCGCCCACTCAACCCCTCACGCTGCCGGCAACCACAGCAGCAGCGCCGCGCCCAGCACGATGCGGTACACCGCGAAGGCGGTGAAGCGGTGCGACTTGATGTAGCCCAGCAGCCACTTCACCACCACGAAGCCGGTGACCATCGAGGCGACGAAGGCCAGGGCCACGTCGCCCCAGTTCTCGCTGCCCAGGCCGCCGTCCTTGTACAGCTCCAGGAACGAGTAGGCGCTGGCCGCGAACATGGTCGGAATGCCGAGCAGGAAGGCGAACTCGGCCGCGGCCGAGCGCTTGCTCAGGCCCAGCAGCATCGCCAGGAAGATCGTCGCCGCCGAACGCGAGGTACCGGGAAACACGCCGGCCACCACCTGCGCCAGGCCGACCGCGATGGCCACCGTCCAGGTCACCGTCTCGCGTTCCGGCAGGCGTGCGGCGAAGTACTCGGCCACCAGCATCCACACGCCGCCGATCACCAGCGCCCAGGCCACCGGTTCCACATTGTCGGGCAACTGCCAGCCGGCCTTGCGCACCACCAGGCCGACCACCGCGGTGACCAGGAAGGCGGCGCCCAGCTTGAACGCGTAGTCGCGGTTGGCGCGGTCGCCCAGGCCGGTCGCCAGGTCCCACAGGCGCTGCCGGAACACCAGGGTGGTGGCCAGGATCGCGCCGGCCTGGATCACGATGTTGAAGAAGTCGGAACGGTGGCCGAGCCAGCGCTCGGCGATCAACAGGTGCCCGGTGCTGGAAATGGGCAGGAATTCGGTCAGGCCTTCGATGATGCCCAGCAGCAGGGCCGACAACAGATCGCTCATGGAGGAGAGGGTCGCGTTTTGGGGGAGGGGAAGCTGCGCAAGGATAGAGCATCCTCCACGCGCACAAATTTGGTGCGTTCAGGTGTGAATGCACCAAGAAAGTGCAGTGCATTTGCATCGTTCGCGTGCACGCTTCAGCAGAATCAAGGGCTTGTGAGTGCCACACGCTTGGCATGGCGATTGCTGATACTCGCCCACGTCCTTCACAACCCGAGGTTGCATCGAATGTCTGCGGAAACTATTGAGAAGCTGGTCAAGGACAACAAGATCGAGTTCGTCGACCTGCGCTTCGTCGACATGCGCGGCGTGCAGCAGCACGTCACCTTCCCGGTCAGCATCATCGAGCCGTCGCTGTTCGAGGAAGGCAAGATGTTCGACGGCAGCTCGATCGCCGGCTGGAAGGGCATCAACGAGTCGGACATGGTCCTGCTGCCCGACGCCGACACCGCCTTCGTCGATCCGTTCATGGCCGATCCGACCCTGGTGCTGACCTGCGACATTCTTGATCCGGCCACCATGCAGAGCTACGGCCGCGACCCGCGCGGCGTGGCCAAGCGCGCCGAGGCCTACCTGAAGTCCAGCGGCATCGCCGACCAGGCGTTCTTCGGCCCGGAGCCGGAGTTCTTCATCTTCGACGGCGTGCGCTTCGGCAACGAGATGGGCCACACCTTCTTCAAGATCGATTCGGAAGAGGCGGCCTGGAGCAGCGGCAGCAAGATCGAAGGCGGCAACAGCGGCTACCGTCCGGCGGTCAAGGGCGGCTACTTCCCGGTGCCGCCGACCGACTCGCTGCAGGACCTGCGCGCCGAGATGTGCAAGACCCTGGAGCAGGTCGGCATCGAAGTCGAGGTGCACCACCACGAAGTGGCCACCGCCGGCCAATGCGAGATCGGCACCAAGTTCAACTCGCTGGTGAAGAAGGCCGACGAACTGATGATGATGAAGTACATCATCAAGAACGTCGCCTACCGCAACGGCAAGACCGCGACCTTCATGCCCAAGCCGATCGTCGGCGACAACGGCTCGGGCATGCACGTGCACCAGTCGCTGGCCAAGGGCGGCACCAACCTGTTCTCCGGCGACGGCTACGGCGGCCTGTCGCAGCTGGCGCTGTGGTACATCGGCGGCATCTTCAAGCACGCCAAGGCGATCAACGCCTTCACCAACTCCGGCACCAACAGCTACAAGCGCCTGGTCCCGGGCTTCGAGGCGCCGGTGATGCTGGCCTACTCAGCGCGCAACCGTTCGGCCTCGTGCCGCATTCCGTGGGTGTCCAACCCGAAGGCGCGCCGCATCGAGATCCGCTTCCCGGATCCGCTGCAGTCCGGCTACCTGACCTTCGCCGCGCTGATGATGGCCGGCCTGGACGGCATCAAGAACCAGATCGACCCGGGCGCGCCCAGCGACAAGGATCTGTACGACCTGCCGCCGGAAGAAGAGAAGCAGATCCCGCAGGTGTGCTCCAGCCTCGACCAGGCGCTGGAAGCGCTGGACGCC
Source organism: Xanthomonas sp. D-109 (assembly GCF_017746095.1). Lineage (NCBI taxonomy): Bacteria > Pseudomonadati > Pseudomonadota > Gammaproteobacteria > Lysobacterales > Lysobacteraceae > Xanthomonas > Xanthomonas sp. D-109. The sequence continues at coordinate 311,379 of NZ_JAGHWV010000003.1, read as the reverse complement.
GACCGCGAGTTCCTCAAGGCCGGCGGCGTGTTCACCGACGACTTCATCGACGGCTACATCGCGCTGAAGATGCAGGAAGTGACCAAGTTCCGCGCGGCCACGCACCCGCTGGAATACCAGCTGTACTACGCCAACTGAGTTCCACGCGCGGCGATGGCGAAGGCTTCCCCTCCCTCCTTCGCCATCGCCGCCACCTGCCCGGCTGGGGAGCCGCGCAGGTGGTCCGCGCCCGCCATCGCGTCATCGATTGACCAGGGGATGTACCGCGCAACAGAGCGCTTGCGTGCCGTGGGCCACGTTCCCTCCCACGTCGCCGTTGCCGCCGCACCTTCGGTGCGGTGGGCCACGGCGTGATCCACGGAACGCATCGCGCAGCAGTAACCGCGCCGTTCGCGGCGCGGTCGATGGGCTCAGTGCCGGCCGGCCTCCGGCCGCCGGTTCCTTCCACCAACGGGGTATGCGCATGAAACTGATCACCGCCATCATCCGGCCATTCAAGCTCGACGAGGTCCGCGAGGCCTTGTCGCAGGCTGGGGTGTCCGGCATCACCGTCACCGAGGTCAAGGGCTTCGGTCGGCAGAAGGGCCACACCGAGTTGTATCGCGGTGCCGAATACGTCGTCGACTTCCTGCCCAAGATCAAGATCGAGACCGTGGTGACCGACGAGCGTCTGGATGCCGTGGTCGAGGCGATCCAGGGCGCGGCCGGCACCGGCAAGATCGGCGACGGCAAGATCTTCGTCACCGCCATCGAGCAGGTCGTCCGTATCCGTACCGGCGAAATCGGCGCCGATGCGCTCTAACCCCACCTTGGAGCCCTTCATGAAGACAGGTCTGTTCGCCGGGTGGAAGGCCCGGTTCTACGCGGTATGCATGCTGATGCTGGTCAGCGCGATGGCGGTCGGCGTGCCTGGCAACGCCTTCGCCCAGGCCGAAGTCACCCCGGCGCCGACGCCGGACGTGGTCACCGAACAACTGACGCCGCCGCCCGCGCCGGCCGCCGCGCCGGCACCGGCCGCTGCCGCGCCGGTGGTGGACAAGGGCGACGTCGCCTGGATGCTCACCTCCACGCTGCTGGTGCTGATGATGGTGGTGCCCGGCCTGGCGCTGTTCTACGGCGGCATGGTGCGCGCCAAGAACGTGCTGTCGGTGCTGATCCAGGTCGGCGTGGTGTTCTCGCTGATCGCGGTGCTGTGGGTGGTGTACGGCTACAGCCTGGCGTTCGCCGACGGCGGTCCGTTCATCGGCACGCTGCACAAGGCGCTGCTGGCCGGCGTCGACACCACCACGCTGGCCGACACCTTCTCCAAGGGCTTCAAGCTGCCGGAGTACGTGTTCGTCGCCTTCCAGCTGACCTTCGCCGGCATCACCGGCGCGCTGATCGTCGGCGCCTTCGCCGAGCGGGTGAAGTTCGCCGCGGTGCTGCTGTTCGTGGTCATCTGGTTCACCTTCGGCTACCTGCCGCTGGCGCACATGGTGTGGTCGACCCCGGGCTTCCTGTTCAGCAGGAGTGCGCTGGACTTCGCCGGCGGCACCGTGGTCCACATCAACGCCGGCGTGGCCGGTCTGGTCGGGTCCTACTTCGTCGGCAAGCGCCTGGGCTTCGGCCACACCGCGATGAAGCCGCACAACGTGACCCTGACCTTCGTCGGTGCCTCGCTGCTGTGGGTGGGCTGGTTCGGCTTCAACGCCGGTTCGGCGCTGGAAGCCAACGCCACCGCGGCACTGGCCTTCCTCAACACCCTGCTGGCCACCGCCGCGGCGGTGCTGGCGTGGTCGCTGACGGAGAAGGTGATCAAGGGCAAGTCCTCGGCGCTGGGCGTGGCCTCGGGCATGGTCGCCGGCCTGGTTGGCATCACCCCGGCCGCCGGCACCGTGGGGCCGTTCGGCGCGATCGCCATCGGCGTGGCCGCCGGCGTGATCTGCGTGTGGGGCGTGACCGGGCTGAAGAAGCTGCTCAACGCCGACGACACCCTGGACGTGTTCGGCGTGCACGGCGTCGGCGGCATCGTCGGTGCGATCCTCACCGGCGTGTTCACCGACAAGGCGCTGGGCGGCATGGGCTACGCCGAGGGCATGACCATGGGCAAGCAGCTGGTGGTGCAGGCCGAAGGCGTGCTGATCACCGTCGGCTGGATCGGCGTGGTGTCGGTGGTCGGCTTCCTGATCGCCAAGCTGGTGATCGGCCTGCGCGTGCCGGAAGACGCCGAGCGCGAGGGCCTGGACATCACCTCGCATGGCGAATCCGCCTACGAGTTGTGAGTTTCGCCGGCCCGCGACGGCGGTCGCGGGCCTTGTCGCAGTACGTGTGGCCGGAACTGGTTGCCGGCCCATGCACCCGCGGCCTTCGCCGGCGCTTCCTGGGGGGAAGCGCCGGCCATTCTCAAAAGATCGAGGTATTCCGCGTGGCCATTCGCCTCGCCACACCCCCGGCTTTCCGCAAGATTCCTGGCTGCGTCGCGTTGCAAGGTCCGGTGCTGGCGTCACCCGGTCCGCAGGCGGCCGCACGCCGCGCCGTCCGCAAGGGCAGGGGCCGTGCCGTGCGTCGCTCGCCCGTGCCGCCTGCCTGGCTTTGCACTACATTGGTGCAATGCGCATGAACACCCCGCCGCCCCCGCTTTCCGCCCTCGGTACCCCGGTGGTCTGGGCCGATGGCGACGGCCGCCTGCGCGGCGCCAACCCCGCCTTCGCGCGCTGGCTCGGGGTCAGCGTGCGGCGCCTGCTCGACCAGCCGCTGGCCTCGCTGGAAGTGCAGGGCGATGCGCTGGCCCGGTTCCTGCGCAACGACGAGCGCGACGTGCTGCGCCTGCACCGCATGGCCCTGGCCGTGCCCGGCGAACCCCCACGCTTTGCCGAGGGCTGGCTGTCGCGGCTGGACGACGGCGGCTGGCTGCTGGAAGCGCATCCGGTCGACGAATTCCCAACGCTGGACCCGGCGCAGGCCCTGCCGAACGCGCTCAGCGCGGCGCTCAAGGGCCTGGCCCACGAACTGCGTAATCCGCTGGCCGGGCTCAAGGGTGCCGCCCAGCTGCTGGCGCGGCGCGCCCAGCACCGCGACGAGGACGAACGCGAACTGATCGAACTGATCGGCGCGGAGATCGAGCGCCTCAACAGCCTGCTCGACCAGTTGCTGTCGCCGGCGCCGGCACGCCCGCACGCCATGCTCAACATCCACGCGGTGCTGGAGCGGGTGCTGCGCCTGGCCGAGAACGAAGGCGGCTGGTCGGTGCGCCTGCAGCGCGACTACGACCCCAGCATCCCCGAATTCCTCGGTGATGCCGACCGCCTCACCCAGGCGGTGTGGAACCTGGTGCGCAACGCGATCCAGGCCGGCGCCGCGCAGGTCACCCTGCGCACCCGCGTCGAGCACGGCCAGCGCATCCGCGACCGCGTGCACGCGCGCGGCCTGCGCCTGGAGATCGTCGACGACGGGCGCGGCGTACCCGAGGAACTGGCCGAACACCTGTTCCTGCCGCTGGTCAGCGGCCGCGCCGAAGGCAGCGGCCTGGGCCTGGCGCTGGCGCAGCAGGTGGCGCGCGAACATGCCGGCTCGCTGACCTACCGTTCCCGCCCCGGCCACACCGTGTTCACCTTGCTGCTGCCGCAGAGCGCAGCGGATACCGATTAGGAGCACCGCGATGACCGACGCCCTGCAAGGAACGCAACGGATCTGGGTGGTCGACGACGACCGTTCGGTGCGTTTCGTGCTGTCCACCGCACTACGCGACGCCGGCTACAGCGTCGACGGCTTCGACAGCGCCGCCGCCGCGCTGCAGGCGCTGGCGCAGCGGCCGATGCCCGACCTGCTGTTCACCGACGTGCGCATGCCCGGCGACGACGGCCTGGTGCTGCTGGACAAGCTCAAGGCCGCGCATCCGCAATTGCCGGTGATCGTGATGTCGGCCTACACCGACGTGGCCAGCACCGCCGGCGCGTTCCGCGGCGGCGCCCACGAGTTCCTGTCCAAGCCGTTCGACCTGGACGATGCGGTGGCGCTGGCCGCACGCGCGCTGCCCGATCCCGGCAGCGCCATCGCCGCGGCACCGGCAGTGACCCCGGCCGGGCAGGGCAGCACCGAACTGATCGGCGACACCCCGGCGATGCGCGCGCTGTTCCGCGCCATCGGCCGGCTGGCGCAGGCGCCGCTGTCGGTGCTGATCAACGGCGAGACCGGCACCGGCAAGGAACTGGTGGCGCACGCGCTGCACACCGAGTCGCCGCGCGCGCGCAAACCGTTCGTCGCGCTCAACACCGCGGCGATCCCGGCCGAACTGCTGGAGAGCGAACTGTTCGGCCACGAGGCCGGCGCCTTCACCGGCGCCCAGCGCCGCCACATCGGCCGCTTCGAGCAGGCCGACGGTGGCACCCTGTTCCTTGACGAGATCGGCGACATGCCGCTGCCGCTGCAGACCCGGCTGCTGCGCGTGCTGGCCGAGAACGAATTCTTCCGCGTCGGCGGCCGTGAACTGATCCGGGTCGACGTGCGGGTGATCGCCGCCACCCACCAGGACCTGGAGGCGCTGGTCGAACAGGGCCGCTTCCGCGCCGACCTGTTGCACCGCCTGGACGTGGTGCGATTGCAGTTGCCGCCGCTGCGCGAGCGCCGCGCCGACGTGCCGCAACTGGCCGAGAACTTCCTGGCGATGGCCGCACGCAAGCTCGACACCCCGCCCAAGCGGCTGGCGCCGGCGGCGCTGGATGCGCTGCGCGCCTATCCGTGGCCCGGCAACGTGCGCGAACTGGAGAACGTGTGCTGGCGCCTGGCCGCGCTGGCGCCGGCGGAAATCATCGATGCAGGCGATGTCGAGGCCGCCCTGCTGCGCGGCGGCCGCCGCGAGCGCAGCGGCGACGGCGGCGAGTGGGACACGCAACTGTCGGCCTGGGCGCAGCAGCGCTTGTCCGACGGCGCCGAGGGCCTGCATGCCGAGGCCCGCGAACGCTTCGACAAGGCGCTGCTGGAAGTTGCGTTGCGCTTCACCCAGGGCCGCCGCGCCGAAGCCGCCGCCCGCCTGGGCGTGGGCCGCAACACCGTCACCCGCAAGCTGGGGCCCGGGCGGCGGCGGCGCTGAGGGGCGGGATTGGGGATGACCAGCCTGCGGCTGTTGAGAGCCGGGATTAGGGATTCGCAACGGCGATGTCCCACTTTCGGGCGGGTGTCGCCGCTGCACGCGGCGCGTGTTGCGGCATGACGTCGCAAGCCATTGCGCCGAACCGCCTGGCGCTACGCTCCTGCGAATCCCCAATCCCCAATCCCCAATCCCCAATCCCCAATCCCACCCGACTAGACTGCACGCCGTGCACCTTCATGAGGTCTGCACGGCTGCCCCTCTAGTTTCGCCCTGCCACAGGAGTCGATGTCGATGCGTTATGGATTGCCCTTCGCCGCGAGCGCCTTGTTGATGCTGGCCGCGTGCAGCAGCGCGCCGCCCAAGGCCCCGCCGCCGCCGCCGCCCAAGGCGCCGCCGCTGGCCAGCGCCGGCACGGTGCAGCAGGCGCAGGCCGTGCTGGCGCCGGCGTCCGGCAGCCTGGTCAGCGGCAAGCTGTCGCTGGTCGCCGCGCCCGGCGGCGTGCGCATCACCGGCACGCTGGGCGGTCTTCAGCCCAACCGCAGCTTCGCCTTCCATGTGCACGAGCGCGGCGATTGCAGCGCGGCCGACGCCAGCAGTGCCGGCGGCCACTTCAACCCGCTCGGCGCGCCGCACGGCCGCGCCGGCAACGGTCCGCACCACGCCGGCGACATGGACAACCTCAACGCCAATGCCGACGGCACCGCGCAGATCGACGTGCTGTTGCATGGCGTGGTCCTCGGCGGCGGTGCGGCCAACGACATCGTCGGCCGCGCGCTGGTCGCGCATGCCGATCCGGACGACTACCGCAGCCAGCCGGCCGGCAACGCCGGCGCGCGCGTGGCCTGCGGCGTGATCCGCCCGCTGCGCTGACCTCGCATCGCTATTTCCGCCCGGGTCCGCCTGGGAGGTCCGTCCGCATTCCGCGGCTCTGTAACGAAGGAGAACCCCATGCGTCGTACCCTTCCCAGTCTGCTGTTCCTGGCCACCACCCTGGCGCTGAGCGCCTGCAAGCGCGAAGAACCCGCCGCCACGCCGGCGGCGACCCCCGAACCCGCTGCCGCCCCTGCCGCGAGCGCACCGCCGGCCGCCAGCAACGCCACCGGCAGCGCCAGCGCGGCGCTCAGCCCGACCCAGGGCAACGAAGTGGCCGGCGAGGTCAAGTTCACCACCGTCGACGGCGCCGTGCATGTCACCGGCACCATCACCGGGCTCAAGCCCAACAGCGAACACGGCTTCCACATCCACGAGTTCGGCGATTGCAGCGCGCCCGACGGCAGCAGCGCCGGCGGCCACTTCAACCCGGCCAAGACCGAGCACGGCCAGGTCGGCAGCGATCCGCACCACGGCGGCGACATGCCCAACCTCAAGGCCGACGCCGAGGGCAAGGCGACCATCGATGCGGCGGTGTCCAACAACGTCAACATCGGCAAGGGCGACGGCTTCGACATCCTCAACCACGCGGTGATCGTCCACGCCGACCCCGACGACTACAAGAGCCAGCCCACCGGCAATGCCGGCGGCCGCCTGGCCTGCGGCGTGATCAAGGGCGACGCGGCGGCTGCGCCGGCGCAGTAAGCGCACGCCGGATGACGTTCGAGATGGCGGCGTCCGCGTTGCGGGTGCCGCCGTCTTCCCGTTTCCTGGATCTGGACTTGCCTGGTCGGCGCTGATCCGGCAAACGGCTTAAGTCGCGCCGGATCGCGGTTGGATGCCGCAGAGCGGCGGCGTGTCTCGCGCTCAGCGAGGATCTGGTTCCGCCAGTTGCCGACGGACCTCCATCAGGGCGAAGCCCAGCAGGTTCTCGCCCTGCCACGTCGTGGGATCGGCGGCGCGCGGGTCGTCCGCCGCCAGGCCGATGCCCCAGATCCGGTCGACCGGACTGGCTTCGACCAGCACCCTGTCGCCGGTCCCGAGCAGGAAGGTTTTCAGCGCCGCATGCTGGCCGAACTTGCCCAGGTTGCCCGCGATGACCAACTGCATGCGGGCGTCGCGCCAGGTGGATTCATCGAAACCCTGGATCTCCCGCCCGATCGCCTTGACCTCGCCCGGGTGCGCTGCGGCCAGGATGCGGGCACAGGCGGCACGATCGCCGAACAGCCGCGCCTTGCCGGCCATCATGTAATGCTCGGCGGTGGGGTAGGTCACCGAATCGAGCACGAAGGGCGCCTCGAACCATTGGCTGAAGCAACTGCGGTCGATGGCGCCGGGCTGTTTCGGCGTATGCCCCCAGAAGTGGACGAACTTGAGGTGTTCGCCCGCCTGCTGACGTGCGCACAGCGCTTCCGCGGTCAACACGGTGTGCATGGATGTCCTCGCTGGAAATCAAGTTCGTCTGCACTGCTGCAACCGCGCAGTGCCAGGGCAGCGCTGCGGATGCTGCGACATGCTGTTGCGGCCGCCTGTTGCCGGATCAGCACGGCATCGCGTTCCCTCTGCAACGCGCGCTTGCCCGGATGCCACCGCTGGCCCGCTTGCTCCGGTCGGGCGCTGCCGACGTGGCTCAGGCCGCCAGCAACGCCTGCTTGGCGTCCTGCCCGCTCTCGCAATGCACGTACAGCACCGGCAGGCCGTGTGCCTCGAGCACTGCAGCCAGTTGCCGCTGGCGTGCCAGGTACTGCTCGTAGACCCGCTGCAGGCGTTCGCAGTCCTGGCGGTCGTAGGCGTAGTGCGCGCACCAGCTGGCCGGGTCGAACAGCGCCATGCGCACCTCGCCTTCGCGGTAGCGCAGCAGCGGCTCGGGCGGAGCCTGCAGCCATTCTTCCTGGTCCGGCGCCAGCAGCGCGGTCTCGATCAACGGCCACAGCGGTGCCAGGCCCTGGTTGTCGTACTGCATCGACATCATCGCTGCCAGGTCGTTGCCGGTCAGGTAGCGGGCGTGCTCGATCTGCGCGCCGAAGCCCTGCTGTGCCAGCAGCGCGGTGTCCGCTTGCGCCATGCCCTGTGCCAGCAACACGTCCTCCAGCGCTTCGGCCACGGCCTGCACGCTGTCGGCGGGGCCGCTGAGCAGGAACGGCACCACCCGCAACGCGCCGCCACGCAGGCCGGGGTCGGCCTGGAACGGCAGCGGCACACTGCCGTCGGCATCGGTACCGAAGGCCAGCAACCGCGGGCCTTCGGCGCGGCCGGGCGCGCGGGCGGCGAGTTCCTCCAGGCGCCGGTGCAGCGGCCAGCCCGGACGCAGCGCTTCGGCCGGATCGAAATGCGCGCCGGCCAGGCTCAGTTCCAGTTCGCGCACCGCCGGCACCAGTTGCGCCAGGTCGCGGCCGACCTTCTCGGCCAGTTCGGCGGCCTGCGCATGCGGCAGCGCCGGATGCGCCGGTTCGCGCCCGGAGGACAGTTCCAGGGCGATCACCCCGTGGGCGTGGCGATTGGCGGAGGCTTGGGTCATGGGATTGGCGGTTGGCCCGTCGCGGGCGCATAGCTACACTCGCTTCATTATGCCTGCGCTACCGTGCAGGCCATGTCCCCGACTCCCCTCGCGCGAGGTAATCCCATGCCAGCAGCCCGTCCCGTCGCCATTCTCGGCGGCGTCCGCATTCCGTTTTGCCGGCAGAACACGGCGTATGCGGATGTCGGGAACCTCGGCATGTCGGTGCGCACGCTGGGCGCGCTGGTCGAGCGTTACGGGCTGCACGGGCAGCAGCTGGGCGAAGTGGCGATGGGCGCGGTGATCAAGCATTCCAGCGACTGGAACCTGGGCCGCGAGGCGGCGCTGTCGTCCGGGCTGTCGCCGCTGACCCCGGGCATCACCCTGCAGCGCGCCTGCGGCACCAGCCTGGACAGCATCATCACCGTCGCCAACAAGATCGCGCTGGGGCAGATCGAGTCGGGCATCGGCGGCGGCTCGGACACCACTTCCGAAGTGCCGATCGTCTACGGCAAGAAGCTGCGCGCGCGGCTTCTTGCGGCCAACCGTGCCAAGAGCACCGGCGACAAGCTGCGTGCGCTGACCCGCGGCTTCAAGTTCGCCGAGCTCAAGCCCGAGTTCCCGGGCGTGGCCGAACCGCGCACCGGCAAGAGCATGGGCGACCACTGCGAGGACATGGCCAAGCAGTGGAACATCTCGCGCGATTCGCAGGACGCCTGGGCGGTGTCCTCGCACCACAAGCTGGCCGCCGCCTACGAGCGCGGCTTCTTCGCCGACCTGATCGCGCCGTTCCGCGGCGTGGAGCGCGACAACATCCTGCGCGCGGACACCTCGCTGGAGAAGCTGGCCACGCTGAAGCCGGCCTTCGACAAGGTCAGCGGCCGCGGCACCCTGACCGCGGCCAACTCGACCCCGCTCACCGACGGCGCCGCCGCGGTGCTGCTGGCCTCGGAAGAATGGGCGCAGGCGCATGGCCACGTGCCGATGGCCTATCTCCGCGATGCGCAGGTGTCGGCGGTGGATTTCGTGCACGGCGAAGGCCTGCTGATGGCGCCGACCGTGGCCGTGCCGGAGATGCTCAAGCGCCATGGCCTGCGCCTGCAGGACTTCGACATCTACGAGATCCACGAGGCCTTCGCCGCGCAGGTGCTGTGCACCCTGCGCGCGTGGGAGAGCGAGGACTACTGCCGCACCCGGCTCGGCCTGGACGCGCCGCTGGGGCAGATCGATCCGGCCAAGATCAATCCGGTAGGCTCGTCGCTGGCCACCGGCCATCCGTTCGCCGCGACCGGCGCGCGCATCGTCGCCACCGTCGCCAAGCAACTGGTCGAGCGCGGCGGCGGCCGCGCACTGATCTCGATCTGCACCGCCGGCGGCATGGGCGTGGTGGCGATCGTCGAGCGCTGAGCCCGGTGCGGGCGCGTGCCTGCACGCGTGCCCACATCCTCCCAGGACGCGCCTGCGCGTCATCCACCGGTCCTTGCACGCTGGCGCCGCCAGCGCTTACCGCGCTGCATCCGTCGCGCTACCATGCCCGCCGATTCGCCTGCGCCACGCGGGCGACACGGCGCGCAGGGGGCGCAGGCCATGACCGAGCAGGGCAGTTTCAATCCGTACCAGGCGCCCAGCGTCGCCAGCCCGTCCAGCCTGCCGCCGCCGTTGCCGGGCGAAACGTTGTGGCGCGATGGCACGGATTTGCTGTGCCTGCGCGATGCGCCGTTTCCGCCGCACTGCGTGAAGTGCGGGGCGGCGCTGCGCAACGACGAACTCAAGAAGCGCACCTTCTACTGGCACGCGCCGGGTTGGTACGCGCTGATCCTGGTGAGCATCCTGGTCTATGCGATCGCGGCGCTGGTCGCGCGCAAGCGCAGCAGCCATGTGCTCGGGATGTGCGCGGAGCATCGGCGTCGGCGCAACCGGTACATCCTGTTGATCGCGGGTGCCTTCCTGGTTGGTCCCTTGCTGGGATTCGCCGTCGGCGGTGAGAGCGGGTTCTGGCTGGGCGGCGCCGTGTTCCTGGTCATGCTGATCTGGGGCATGTTCGGCGCGCGCATCCTGGTGCCGCGGCGCATGGACGAGCGCTACGCGCGCTACAAGGGCCTGGCACCCGCGTTCCTGGCGCGCCTGCCGGCGCTGCCGCCGGCTCTGAGGCGCTGAGCGGCCGGACGCGGCTGGCCTAGCTTCGGAGTCGATGACCGGCGAGCGGCTGGCCTTAACACACGACGCGCCCCGTGCGTTCTGCCGTGCTCCTGGGATCTTTGCTGATCGGCCCGCGAGCGATGCGCGTGCGCTGCCGCGTCCGGAAGCATCCATGACGCGCTTTCGCCGCGGATCAGCGTGCCCGGCCTGGTCTTGTAGGCTCGGCCATCTCCAACAACACCGGGACGGATCCCGTAGGAGC
>NZ_JAGHWV010000003.1:239149-300515 GCF_017746095.1 Xanthomonas sp. D-109 | reverse complement strand
GGAGCAACCGGACTCAGCCCTCCAGCCGGGGGAATCCGTGCTCGTCGCGATGCTCCGTGCTGCCCGGCTCAGGCGCGATCGAGGGCGCCGGCGCCACCGGCTCCGGCAGCGGCTGGGCCGGTTCGCCGCGCTGCACGCGTAGCGCATTGGCGTAGCAGCGCTGCGCCGCGAGCATGTCGCCGGCGTCGGCATAGCTGTCGCCGAAGATCTCCCAGGCCTCGGCGCCGGCGCCGAGCGCCAGCGCACGGTGCAGGAATTCCTCCGCCTGCGGCCACTGCTGCTGGTGCCGGGCCAGGCGCGCCAGGGTCAGCAGCAGCGCCGGGCTGTCCGGATGCGCCTGCAGCCAGCGCTGCGCGCTGGCGCGGCGCGAATCGTACTTCTCCACCGGCAGCCGTCCGTACAGCGCGGCCAGGCCTTCGTCCCAGCGCGTGTCCAGCGCCTGCTCCAGGCTGCGCAGCGCCGCATCGTCCCAGCGCAGCGCCGCCGCGCGCACCGCGTAGGCGGCGACCACCGCCGGCTCGCTGCGCAGCGACTTGGGCAGGCTTTCCCAGCGTTCGGCCAGGGCATTGGCATCGGTCGCCTGGTCCAGCGACGCCGCGGCCAGCCGCGTTTCCAGCGTGGCGATCGCCTCCAGCGGCAAGGCCTGCTGCTGGCGGATCGCGCCGAGCTGGCCATAGGCCTCGCCGGCACGGCCGATGCGGGTCAGCGCCTCGGTGCGCAGCAGCAGCCCGCGCGGCGGCAGCGGCTGTGCCGCGGCCACGTCCAACGCGTTGATCGCATCCACCGGGCGCTGCTGCTCCAGGTGCAGTTCGGCCTGCAGCAGCGCATGCGCAGCGGCATCGCGTTCGGCCAGGCGGCGCAGGTGGCGCTCGGTCGCCTCGCGGTCGCCGCGCGCATCGGCCGCGCGCACCGCGGCGATCATGGCGATGGCGCTGACCTCGGGATCCTCCGCGGCGGCGTTGAGTTGCTTCTCGGCCCGCGTCCACTGGCCGGCATGGGCAGCGGCCAGGCCGTCGAGCAGGCGCGCACGCGACTGCTTGCGGCGGCGCCGGCCCCAGGCGCGGAACGGGAAGCTGAGCACGTTCCACACCAGCCACAGCGCCAGGAACGCGATCACCAGCAGCAGCGAGGCCTGCGGCAGCGAGGCGATGTAGTCGGTGCCGCCGACGCGCACGATCACCTCGCCCAACTGGCGTACCGGGTCCTGCCCCAGCCATTGCGCACCGATCACGCCTAGTGCGATGACGATCAACAGCACGATCAGGGAACGAAGGGATTTCATGACGGGCTCCTTGCGTCGCGCATCGCGCGCAACTGTTGCAGGGTGGTTCCGAGTTCGGGAATGGTCGGCCGCAGATCGGCGTTGGCCAGGGTGCGCAGCGCGGCGCGGCGTTCGCGCAGTTGCGGCGACTCCGGCCACAGCCGCGACAGCCAACGCCCGGCGCCGGCCAGTGCGCTGCGATAGCCGCGCGTGTCGCCGCGCTCCAGTGCCGCGCGCGCCAGGGTCAGGTCGAGCTGCAGCGCATCGTGGGCGGCCACGCGCTCCGAGCCGGCGGCCAGCACGCCGCCCTGCGAGGGGCGGATCTTCACCAACGGCGCCAGCAGGCGCTGCCACAGCGGCTGCTGCGCGCTCTCCGGCAATTGCGTGGGCAGCTTGTCCAGGCTGGCGGCGAAGGCATCCAGCTGCGCCGCCAGGCGCGCCTGCGGGCCGTCGCCCAGCGCGTCCAGCGCGGTGCGTTCCTGCAGCAGCGCCTGGCGCAGGTTGAGGAATTGCGGATCGTCGATGCCGTCCAGCACGCCACTGGCCAGGGCATAGGCGCGGCGCGCGCCGACCGCGTCGCCGGCCAGCAGCAGGCGCTGCTGGCCCTGGTTGAGCAGCAGTTCGACCTCGTCCAGGCGCAGCGCCTGCGCGCCGTGGCGGTTGGAGTCGGCCAGCTTGGCGACATTGGCCTCCAGCAGCGCGCTGCGCTGGCTCAGGCCGAGCATTTCGTCGCGCAGCACACGGTTGGTGCTGGCCGCGTCCTGCAGCCGCTGCGCAGTGGCGCGCTGATCGCGGCGCAGGCTGTCCTGGGCCTGCTGCAAGGCCTGCAGTTGCTGCTGCAGGTCCGACTGCTGGGCCAGTTCGCGCGCGCTGCGCGCCTGCCACCAGTCCCAGCCACGCCAGCCGGCGAACGCCAGCGCGGCCAGCGTGGCGAGTACCAGCAGCAACCAGATCCAGCGTGTGGAACGGCGAGGCGTGATCGGGATTTCGTCGGTCATCGGCAGCGTCCTGGAGGGCCGTCGCCCGTCGCGAGCAAGGCGGGGGTCGGCGCGGCACCGCCGAGCATGGCGTGAGCGGCAGTGCGGCCGCAACCCGGGCGCTGGCCCGCGTTCAGCGAGGTGGCGAACGCGTCACGATCGCCACCGCGGCGGCCACCAATTGCTGCAGCATCGGCCCGGCCGCCTGCGCCACGTCGACGAAGCCAAGGTCTGCGGCCAGGGTCGCCAGGCGCGCGCTGGCCGCGACCACCGGACGTGCGCGCCAGGCCTGCGCCAGGTCCTCGGGCAATTGCGCCATGACCTGTTGCAGCGCCTCTCCGCTGCTCAAGGCCAGCACCCCGGGCGGCGCCGCACGCAGGCGGGCCAGGTCGGCCGGGCGCAACCGCACCGGTTCGCGGACATACACGTCGGCGCGCCGCAGCGGCGTGCCGCGCGCCTGCAGGTGCGCGGCGATCAGCCCGCGCCCGCCGGGGGCGGTGACCAGGCCCACCGGCAACTCCGGCGCAGCCAGTTCCGGCAGCGCCAGCAGCCCGTCGCTGTCCATCCGCGTCGGCGTCGCCACCTCGGCGATGCCGTGTTCGCGCAAGGCGCGCGCCGTGCCTGCGCCCACCGCCAGCCAGCACTGGCCGGGGCGGGCGGTCAGCGGCTGCAGCGCCGCAGCGGCGCGTACCGCCGCCGGGCTGCTGACGATGACCCGCGGCGCATCCAGCGCCGCGGCCAGCGCCGCGCGGGTGGCGGGATCGCCGCGCGGCCGTATCCGCCATGGCGACACCGCCAGCACCCGCCCGCCGCAGCGCGCCGCGGCCCGCCGCAGCGGCGCGTGCTCGCCCTGCGGGCGCAGCGAGATCAGGGTCCAGGCCGGGGCGGCGGTTGCATGCACGCTCATGCCAGGCATTATGCGAGCCCCCACCGGCAGCACAATCGCACCATGGCAGCGGATCTTTCCTTCGAGGCGTTCCTGCAGCAGTTGCAACGGCAGTTCCAGGCCATGCCGCCGGTGGCGGCGCTGCAGATCGCCGTGCAGGGTTATGCCGAGCAGCGCCTGCACCTGGTCGCGCCGCTGGCGGCCAACCTCAACGACAAGGGCAATGCCTTCGGCGGCAGCCTGGGATCGGTGATGACCCTGGCCGGCTGGGGGCTGGTCAACTGCGAGCTGCACCGCGCCGGCCTGCAGGCCGACGTCTATGTCGCCGACAGCCAGGTGCGCTACCTGGCGCCGCTGTACGCCGATCTGCATGCCCAGGCCACTGCCGACGCGGAGGGCGACTGGGACGTGTTCGTGAACACCTTCCGTCAGCGCGGCCGCGCCCGCATCGGCATCCAGGCCCAGGTCGGTGCGCCTGACGCGACAGCGGCGGCGACCTTGAGCGGTCGCTTCGTGGCCATCGCCAAGGGGTAGGATGCGCGGATCGCGCACCCCCCGCGCCGCCACCTGGACGCTGCCATGCCTTCGATGTTCCGCGCGCTCGCGCTGCTGTTGCTGCTGGGCTGGACCGGTGCGGCCACGGCCGGCAGCGGCGCGCAGCAGCGCAAGCTCGACGACCTGCAGACCGCCTATGCCGCGGCGGTGCGCTGGAGCGAGTTCGAAACCGCCTGGCAGGCGGTGGATCCGGCCTACCGCCAGGCGCATCCGCTGACCGACCTGCAACTGGAGCGCTACCGGCAGATCCAGGTCTCCTCCTACAAGGTCGGCGCAGCCGCGGTCGGCGACGGCGAGGCGCTGCGCGAGATCGAGCTTGGCGTGATCAACCGCAATACCCAGGCCGAGCGCATCGTCCGCTACCGCGAGCGTTGGCGCTGGGACCCGGCGGCCAAGACCTGGTGGCTGCAGGACGGCCTACCGGACCTGTGGAACGGCCAGTAGCGCGGTCGCCGAGCTGTGCGACAATCGGCGCCCGCTTCCCGCCCCCGAGTCCCGTGAACTTCGAAGAACTGCTGGCCTTCGCCGGCCGCAACCCGATGCTGGCCCTGGCCCTGGTGGGCCTCACCATCGCCCTGATCGTCACCGAAGTGGCGCGCCTGTTCCGTGGCTACAAGAGCCTGCGGCCGGCCGAGCTGACCCGCCTGATCAACGCCGGCAACGCGGTGGTGGTCGACCTGTCGGCCTCGGCCGATTTCGAGAAGGGCCACATCGCCGGCAGCCGCAACGCCACCGCCAGCCAGTTCGGCCCCGAGCACAAGCTGGTGGCCAACGCCAAGGCGCAGCCGGTGGTGCTGGTCTGCCGCACCGGCACCACCGCCGACGGCGCCGCCAAGCAGTTGAAGAAGGCCGGCTTCGAGCAGGTCTACGTGCTGGAGGGCGGCATCGCCGCCTGGCAGCAGGCCGAGCTGCCGCTGGTCAAGGGCCGCTGAGACACCCTGTCCGGCCGGCCCTGGAGGGTCGCGGCCGGCGTGTGATAATCCCGTTTCTTTCTGTTACCGAATCCACCGGAGTCAAGCAATGTCCGACCTCACCAACAACGGCGCCGCGGCGCCGGCCGACGCCGCGGCCGGTCCCGCCTTCACCATCGAGAAGATCTACGTCAAGGACGTGTCCTTCGAGTCCCCCAACGCGCCGTCGGTGTTCAACGACAACGCGCAGCCGGAACTGCAGCTCAACCTCAACCAGCGCGTGCAGCAGCTGAACGAGCAGGCCTTCGAAGTCGTGCTGGCCGTGACCCTGACCTGCAACGCCGGCGGCAAGACCGCCTACGTGGCCGAAGTGCAGCAGGCCGGCGTGTTCGGCCTGGTCGGCCTGGACCCGCAGGCGGTGGACGTGCTGCTCGGCACCCAGTGCCCGAGCATCCTGTTCCCGTACGTGCGTTCGCTGGTCAGCGACCTGATCCAGGCCGGCGGCTTCCCGCCGTTCTTCCTGCAGCCGATCAACTTCGAGGCCCTGTACGCCGAGACCCTGCGCCAGCGCGCGCAGCAGGGCGAGGGCCAGTCGCTGGCCGATTCGGAGCCGGCCGGCAACGCCTGAGCGCGTTCGCCGTTGCGCATGCGCGATAACGCCAAGAAGAAGATCGCCGTCCTCGGCGCCGGCTCCTGGGGCACGGCGCTGGCGTCGCTGACCGCACGGCACGGGTATCCGACCGTGCTGTGGGGTCGCGACGCCGTGGTCGCCGAGGCCATCGGGCAGCGCCACGAAAACCCGCGCTATTTGCCGGGAATCGCGCTGCCGGAGGGCCTGCAGGCCACCACCGACCTGGCGGCGGCCATCGATGGCGCCGACTGGATCCTGGTGGTGGTGCCGTCGCATGCGTTCACCGACACCCTGCAGCAACTGGCGCCGCTGCGCCCGGCGCAGGCCGGTGTGGCCTGGGCGACCAAGGGCTTCGAGCCCGGGTCCGGGCGGTTCCTGCACGAGGTGGCGCAGGAGATCCTCGGCGAGGACGTCCCGCTGGCGGTGGTCACCGGCCCGTCCTTCGCCAAGGAAGTGGCCCTGGACCTGCCGACCGCGGTGACCGTGCACGGCGATGCTGCGTTCGCGCAGCAGGTCGCCGACGCCATGCACGGCCCGACCTTCCGCGCCTATACCGGCGACGACATGGTCGGCGCCGAGCTGGGCGGGGCGATGAAGAACGTGCTGGCGGTGGCCACCGGCGTGGCCGACGGCATGGAGTTGGGCCTCAACGCCCGCGCCGGCCTGATCACCCGCGGCCTCAACGAGATGCTGCGGCTGGCCGCGGCGATCGGCGCCAAGCCGGAGACCCTGATGGGCCTGGCCGGGCTCGGCGACCTGGTGCTCACCTGTACCGGCGACCTGTCGCGCAACCGCCGGCTGGGTCTGGCGCTGGGTCGTGGGCAGCCGCTGCAGGAAGCGGTGCGCGCGATCGGCCAGGTGGTCGAGTCGGTGCAGACCGCCGACGAGGTGATGCGCCAGGCCGAGCGCCACGGCATCGACCTGCCGATCTCCAATGCGGTGCGCGCGGTCCTGCACGGCGAGCTGACCCCGGCGGTGGGCCTGCAGCAGTTGCTGGCGCGCGAGCAGAAGCCCGAGTATCCGACCACCCTGTTCAGTTGATCCGGCCATCCGCCGGATACGAAAACGCCCGGCCTGGCCGGGCGTTTTCGTATCCGCTCTCCAGCGCGCCAGCCACGACGGCCTGATCGACAGGCAAAAAAAAGCCCGGTCGTGAGACCGGGCTTTCCGAACCGCGCGCGGCGGGAGAGAACGACGCGCGCAGTGCTAGGTAACGCTTACCAGCTGAAGCGCGGGCCGACGAACCATTCCTTGTCGCCGTTGCGGTCCATCTTCAGGTCGGCGCTCAGGCCCCAGTTCTGGTTCAGCTTGGCCTGGGCGCCCAGACGACCGTAGAACTCGCCTTCCGGATTGATGCCGTCCTTCTTCAGGTAGTCCTCGTAACCGCCCAGGACATAGACTTCCAGGTACGGGTTGAACGCGGTGCGGATGCCCGCTTCGGCGCTCCAGCCGTTGAACTTGGTGCCGTACTCCGGGGCGAAACGGTTGTAGGCCACGCGGGTCACCAGGTCGGTGCTGGCCGCGATCTCGTGGTTGTAGCCGGCGCCGACGCGCCACTGGTCGACGCGCACGTCGCCGAAGTCGGTCTTCTGGCGGTTGAAGTCGCCGAACACGCTGAAGTTCGGGTGGAACGCGTAGGAACCCTTCACCGCCCAACCGTCGGCGTCGCCGCCGTTGGCGTCGGTCTTGACGTAGCCGGCTTCGGCGTAGTTGTAGGAAAGGCCTTCGGCAGCCGAAGCGGCGAACGGCAGGGTGGCCAGGAGGCCGAGAGCAAGCAGAGAGGTCTTCATAATCGGGGTACCTTCGTTATTGGTTTGTCGGCGCTGAGGCGTGGGGCCGTTCGCTGCCGATATGTAAATTATCCGTTAGCGACCCGAACTCGCCCTGAATCCCAAACCGACTAGTCCATAAATTAAACGCCCTGTTCAGGCGTTCGCGACGCATTGTTGTGATGCGCGCCGTTGCATTTCAGGCAACCGCGAATTTCAGGGCTTCAGCGCAGGTGGCGACACCCACCGCGCGGTCGGCACGCTACAGCGCGGCAAGCGTCTCGATCGCCGCGCGCACGCGCTGCCTGTCCATGGGTACCACCGAGCGGTGGATCGTCGCGCCTTCGATGAAGGCGTCGATGGCGGCGGATGCGGCGACGGAGAAATGCGTTTCCAGCGCGGCCCGGCTCCTGGCCATCCACTGCTGCATGATCGCGGTCAGCGCCGGGTGCCGGCGGGCGAAGGCATACAGTTCGTAGCTCAGCAGCAGCACCCGCGGCGACGCCGTTCCCTCGGCGAAGATGATGTTCACCACCGCGTCCAGGGCCTGTGCGTGGTTCTGCGCGGCGCGGATTTCGGCGGCGAAGTCGGTGGACACCTCCTGGGAAAACCGGGTGAACGCGGCCACCAGCAGGTCGTGCATCGAACCGAAGTAATAGGTGGTGGCGCTCAGCGGAACACCGGCCTCCGCGGCGACCTTGCGGAAGGTGGTGCCGGCGACGCCGTGGTCCAGGATCACCCGCAGCGCGGCCTGCTCGATCGCTTCCTTCCGATGCGGATCCTGGCGCCAGGTCCTGCCGCTCATGCCTGTCCAACGCTGTCTCGACCAAGGCCGATGATCGCAGGTCGCGGTTGACGCCTCAATTGGTACGGATGTACAAATTCGCCGCTGAGGTCGACGAAGGCCATCGCCGCGATGGCGCCTCGCAACCAACGACGAGGAGCGGCGCGATGGCCAATGGCGGAGAGCGGGACGTGGATATCGGGCGCCGGGCGACCGTGGGCGGGCTCGCCGCCGGTGGCGTGGTGCTGGCCACCGGGGTGCACGCCGCCGCGCCCGCCGGTTGGGAGGCCGGCACCTGGCTCAATGCGCCCAAGGTGCATCGGATCCTGCCGGGCGGCGTGCTCGACGTGGTCACCGACAAGGGCAGCGATTTCTGGCGCGAAACCCATTACGGGTTCACCCGCGACAGCGGGCATTTCCTCGGCATCGCCGCACCCGCGCGCTTCACCTGCCAATTGCGCGTGCGCGGCAAGTTCGAGCAGCTCTACGATCAGGCCGGCCTCATGGTCCGCGTGGATGCGCGTCGCTGGGTCAAGGCCGGCATCGAGCTGAGCGACGGGCGGCCGATGCTCAGCAGCGTGTTGACCGATGGCCGTTCGGACTGGGCCACCGGCCCGTACGAAGCGGACGCGTCGGATTTCTGGATGCGTGCCACCGTGGACAAGGGCGTGCTGCGCCTGCAGGTCTCGCGCGACGGCAAGTACTGGCCGCTGGTGCGGCTGTGCCCGTTCCCGGTTGCGTCCTCTTACCTCGTCGGCCCGATGACGTGCACGCCGGAGCGCGAGGGCTTGAACGTCCGCTTCTCCGATTGGCGGCTGGGGCCGCCGCTGGGCAAGGACCTGCACGATCTGTCCTGACGCGTCTACCGATGCAGCGCCAGGCCCTTGGTGGCTTTTTCGATGGCCTTCTTCGGTCCGCGCAGGCCTAGACCCACCAGGTTGAGGTTCCCAGGATCTTCCGCAGCGAACGCCTGGCGATTGGCCGCATCGTGGCCGGTCGAGAACATGGCAAATACATACGGCAGCACGGTGATCTCGCGCGCCAGCCCCACGCGGTGCGCGGCCTGAAGCCCATCGAGATCGGCTTCGAACACCAGCATCGGTTGCCCGAGCAGGCGGCCGTAGCGCTGGCCGTTGGCATCGATGTACGGGTCGCCCATCGCGTCGGGGGCGGCCGCGGCGATGCCCGTCGCCAGGAAGGCGGCCACGTTCAGGCGCTGCCAGGTCGCCAGGTCGTTGCGGACGATCAGGGCCACTTTGGTATCGAACATGCGCAACTCCGCGGTCTGGATGAGGCGCCATGGTCGGCGTCGCCGCCGCTGCGTTCTAGAACGCCTGTGCAGCACCGCCCGCACATTGCCGCCGGTACGCGGCCGGCGTGAGCCGATAGGCGCGCTTGAACCAGCGGCCCAGATGGCTCTGATCGGCGAATCCGACCTTGAGCGCCACGTCCGCCGGCTCCTGGCCATCCGCCAGCAGGGCACGGGCAACGCGCAGGCGCAGTTGGACCAGGTAGGCATGCGGCGACAGGCCGAACGTGCGCTGGAATTGCCGGGTGAGGCGGAACCGATCCAGGTCAGCGTGGTCGGCAAGCTCATCGAGACTGACGTCGCGCGCCATCTCCGCGTGCAGAAAATCCCTGGCACGCGCCACGGTTGGGGTCGACGCGCAAGGGCGCTGCGCCTCGGCCGACAGGTGCGGGGAGAGCAGGCGCATCATGCGGTCCAGGCTCTGGTCCCGCGCCAGCCGGCCTTCGCGCTGATGGATCGCCAGGAACGCCTGGCGTATCGCCGCGCTCAGTGCGGCGTCGTCGGCCAGGGTCGTGCGGAACGCCGGATGCAGCGCGGAACCATCCTGCTGGCCGCGGCGTTGCAGTGCTTCCGCCAGCCAGCGCTGTGGCAGGTAGAGCATCGCGTAGGTGAAACCGTCCTCGGCCGGCGCATGCCCGTCGTGGACCGCGCCCGGTTCGATGAGCATGGCACGCCCGGGCGTGCTGGTGTGCAGCGCACGCTGGCAACGGAAGCGCTGCACGCCCTGCAGGGTCACGCCGACCAGCACCTCGTCGTGATCGTGCGGATCGTAGGCATGCCCGCGGAAATGCGCATGCACGCTTTCGATACCGGTCTCGCGGTCGCGCTGGATCCTGACCCAGTCACTGGCGTTGGGTTGGGTGTGCGATGTCATTGGCGGAGCCTCGTGGGAGCACGACAGGCGGCGTGTCACTGGATGCAGGGACACGCCGCCCAGGCCCAGTGTAGAAGCGTCGGCCGCTTCCAGCGGGGTCAGACGCGATCGGGAAGGACAGGCTGCGGATCTTTTCGTCCCCCGTATCGAAGCGCTTCGCTTCCGGGCGCTGCGCGCCACGCGCTCACTCGGCGCCGGGAAAACCCAGTTGCCGCCACGCCTCGAACACCACCACCGCGACCGCGTTGGACAGGTTGAGGCTGCGGTTGTGCGGCTGCATCGGCAGGCGCAGGCGCTGCGCGTCGGGCACCTGTTCCAGCACGGTGTCCGGCAGGCCGCGGGTTTCCGGGCCGAACAGGAAGGCGTCGCCGTCGGCGAAGGTGGGCGTGTCGTAGCGGGTGCTGCTGCGGGTGCTGAGGGCGAACAGGCGACGCGGCGCGATGGCCTGCAGGGCCGCTTCCAGCGACGCGTGGACCTGCAGTCGTGCGTACTCGTGATAGTCCAGGCCGGCGCGCTTGAGTTGACGGTCGCCGAGCTCGAAGCCCAGCGGCTCGATCAGGTGCAGTTGCGCGCCGGTATTGGCGCAGAGGCGGATGACGTTGCCCGTGTTGGGCGGAATCTCGGGCTGGTACAGCAGAACGTGCAGCGTTGGGGTCGCGATCATCGGCGCAGTGTACGCGCCGGCGCGGAGGCCTTGCTGCCGATTCAGCGGATCAGGCCGACCGCCATGTCCTGGCCCAGCTTCTGCAGGCTCGGCTGCAACTGCAGCATCGCGCTATCCAGCGTCTCGCCGACCACGTCGCCGATCGCCAGCATGCTGCCCATGTCCGCGTCCGGACGCACCTGCACGGTGGCCAGGGTGACCACGTGCTGGCCGGCGGCCTGCGCGAGGTCGCGTTCGGCGACCTGCTCGGCCGACGGGCGCACCTGCACCGCGGCCAGGGTGGTGATGCCGCTGGACAGTGCGGCATCGCGCTGGGCGATCTGCTCGGCGGAGGGGCGCACCTGTACCGCCGCCAGGGTGGCGATGCCGCTGGCCTGTTCGACGTTGCGCTGGGCGATCTGGTCGGCCGACGGGCGCACCTGCACGGTCTCCAGGGTGGTGATCTGCGCGGCGGCGAAGGACGGCGCGGCGAACAGGGCGGCGATGGCGGCGGTCAGGAGCAGCGTGGTGGTTTTCATGGCGGGCCTCGTTGGTGTTGTTGATCAGTGGTGTGGTAGTAAGGTAGTACACCTAATCAGGGGATGCAAGAACTTTTTCGCGCTCGGCAGTTTCATTAAGCTTGCATTCACTAAATCGGGCGAACTTCTGCGTTCGAGGATATGTAAGCAGGCCGCGTGCCAACTACAAGTTTCTGTATTTAAAGGAAAATTAAGTCGTGGAAAGTGTCCGGGGGCGGACACCCGGGCGCTCGCGTACGTCGGACGCGGACACCGCCGCACAGTCCGTGGCGGTAACCGATCCACTGCTGGGGCGGTTGCGGCGCCTTAGAAGAAGGACGTCAGCGACAACGGCGGAATGCGCGCCGTGCAGTACGCCCGGTACGATCGGCGTTCACCGGCTGTTTCACTGGCCCCAAGGAAGAAGGATCCGCATGACTGTCTCGACACGCCCGCGTGGCGCCCTGCTGGCCGTTGCCCTGTCCGTCGCGCTCGGCGCACTGGGCTACGCGCCGCCTTCGACGGCGGCCAGGCCCGCCGCCGCCACGTCGGTGGATATCGCCTACGAACAATTCACCCTGCCCAATGGGCTGCGGGTGGTGGTGCACACCGATCGCAAGGCACCGATCGTGGCGGTCAACCTCTGGTACCACGTCGGCGCCAAGGACGAGCCGGCCGGGCGCACCGGGTTCGCGCATCTGTTCGAGCACCTGATGTTCCAGGGCAGCGAGAACCACCACGGCGAGTTCTTCGAGCCCTTCAAGCAGGTCGGCGTCACCGACCAGAACGGCACCACCAACAGCGACCGCACCAACTACTTCGAGACCGTGCCGACCACCGCGCTGGACATGGCGCTGTGGATGGAGTCGGACCGCATGGGCCACCTGCTCGGCGCCATCGACCAGGCCGCGCTGGACGAACAGCGCGGGGTGGTGCAGAACGAGAAGCGCCAGGGCGAGAACCAGCCGTACGGCCAGGCCTGGAGCCGGCTGAGCCGCGCGCTGTACCCGTCCGGCCACCCGTACCACCACACCGTCATCGGCTCGATGAACGACCTCAACGCGGCCTCGCTGGCCGACGTGAAGCAGTGGTTCCGCACCTGGTACGGGCCCAACAACGCGGTACTGGTGCTGGCCGGCGACATCGACCTGGCCACGGCCAAGGAGAAGGTGACGCGCTACTTCGGCGACATCCCGGCCGGCCCGACCATGGCCCAGCCCAAGGTCGACGTGGCCCAGCGCAGCCAGTCCAGCCGCGAGACCATGACCGACAAGGTGCCGCAGACGCGGATCTACCGCGTCTGGAACGTGGCGCAGACCGGCACCGAGGATGTCGATCGCCTGCAACTGCTCGCGCAGGTGCTGGGTGGCGCCAAGTCCTCGCGGCTGGACCGGCGCCTGGTCCACCAGGACAAGCTGGTCGACCAGATCAGCGCCTCGGTGTGGGCGTCGCAGCTCGGCTCCGGCTTCGGCATCATCGCCATGGTCAAGCAGGGCGTGGACCCGGCCAAGGTCGAGGCGGCGATCGACGAGGAAGTGCGCCGGCTGCTGGACAAGGGGCCGGACAAGGCCGAATTGGCGCGCGCCAAGACCGCCTTCCGCGCCGGCTTCATCCGCGGTGTCGAACGCATCGGTGGCTTCGGCGGCAAGGCCGACGTGCTGGCCGAGTGCGCGGTGTACACCGGCGACCCCGGCTGCTTCCGCACCTCCCTGGCGACCATCGCCTCCACCCGCCCGCGCGATCTCACCGCGGTCGGCCGCAAATGGCTGGGCAAGGGCGACTACACCTTGCTGGTCCAGCCGGGCGAGCGCGTGGCGATGGCCGAGGAGCCGACCGTGCAGCCGGCGCCGCTGAATCCGCCGCCGGTCGATCCCAAATACAGTGCGCTGCCCAGCGTGGTTGACCGCAGTGCCGGCCCGCCCAGGACCACCCAGTTCCCGCAGCTGAAGTTCCCGGCGCTGCAGCGCGCCACGCTGAAGAACGGCAGCACGGTGATCCTGGCCGAGCGCCACGACGTGCCGGTGGTGCAGTTCAGCTACGAATTCAAGGGCGGCTACAGCGCCGACCAGGGGCGCAAGCCGGGCACGGCCAGTTTCGCCATGGGCATGCTCGACGAGGGTGCCGGCGACCGCGATGCGCTGGCGTTCGCCGATGCGGCCGAGGCCCTGGGCGCGTCGCTGTCCGCCGGCGCCTCGCTGGACGGCAGCAATGCCTATCTGTCGGCGCTGAAGGAGAACCTGGCGCCGTCGCTGGCGCTGTATGCGGACATGCTGCGGCGGCCGCGCTTCGCGCCGAACGAGATCGAGCGGATCCGCGCCAGCTGGATCGCCGGCATCCGCCAGGAGAAGGCCCAGCCCAACGGCGTGGCGATGCGGGTGCTGCCGCCGCTGCTGTACGGCGCCGGCCATCCGTACGCGATCCCGTTCAGCGGCACCGGCACCGAGCCGGCGATCGCGGCGCTGCAGCGCGAGGATCTGGTCGACTTCCACCGCGACTGGGTACGGCCGGAGAACGCCACCCTGATCGTGGTCGGCGACACCACCCTGGGCGAGATCGTGCCGTTGCTCGACGCGCAGTTCGGCGACTGGAAGGGCGAGGGGGCCACGCCGTCGGTGCCGGCCCCGGCCACGGTGGCACGGCCGGGCAAGCCGCGCGTGTACCTGATCGACCAGCCCGGCGCGGTGCAGGCCAACCTGTTCGCCTCGGAGCTGGTGCCGCCGACCACCGACCCGGCCGCGGTCCGCTTCGACATGGCCAACGGCGTGATCGGTGGCGATTTCACTTCGCGGCTGAACATGAACCTGCGCGAGAACAAGCATTGGTCCTACGGCGCGCGCAGCGGCGCGGCCAGCGCGCTCGGCCAGCGGCCGTGGACCGCCTCGGCGCCGGTGCAGATCGACAAGACCGCCCCGGCGCTGCAGGAGATGTCCAGGGAGATCAGCGCCTTCGCCAACGGCAAGGCGCCGCCGACGGCAGACGAGGTGGCGCGGATCCGCAACATCCAGACCCTGAGCCTGCCCGGCGCCTACGAGACCGCCAGCTCGGTGATGGGCGCGATCGGCGGCATCGTCCGCTACGGCCGCCCGGACGACTACGTGTTCAAGCGCAAGGCCGAGATCGAGGCGATGACCCCGGCGCAGGTGCGCGAGGCGGCGTCGATGCTCGACCCCAGCAGCCTGACCTGGGTGGTGGTGGGCGACCTGAAGCAGATCGAGGCGCCGGTGCGCGCGCTGAAGCTGGGCGAGGTCACGGTGATCGATGCCGATGGGGTGCCGCAGGGCGGGGCGGCGAAGCCGGCCGGGCGCTGATCCGGGTGGGCGCGCGTCGGCCACGGCCGGCGCGCGCTGCTCGCGGCCGCCGGGGTGCCGGCCGTGTCATGGCCGATTCAGCGTTTTGCGGCACAATCCGGATTCACCCGCCAATGGCCCACTCCATGCGTCTACCGATCGCCCTCGCCTTGCTCGCCACGCTCGCCGGCTGCACCTGGGTGCCGATGGCGCCGGAGGGCAAGGGGGTACGGGTGCTGCCCCCGGGGCAGGCCGCCAGCGGCTGCGAGAAGCGCGGCGAGGTGGTGGTGTCGGTGAAGAGCAGCGTCGGCTTCTACCAGCGCAACCCGCTGCGGGTGCGCGAGGAACTGGAAACCCTGGCTCGCAACGAGGCCCCTGGGGTGGGCGCCAACACCGTGCAGGCGATGGGCGACCCGGTCGACGGCGACCAGCGCTTCACCGCCTACCAGTGCGGCGGCCGCTGAACCGCTCAGACCATACGCTTTCCGCGGATTTGTTAAAGATGCGGTAAACCCCCGCAACCGCTAGAATTGGCGCCCCCTCGCCTGACCCTGGCGTACACCTCGATGCTCTTCAACAACGTCTCCATCGCGGGACTGGCGCACATCGATGCGCCGCACACGCTCACCTCCAAGCAGATCAACGAGCGCCTGCAGCCGACCTACGACCGGCTCGGGATTCGCGCCGACGTGCTCGGCGACATCGCCGGCATCCACGCGCGGCGCATGTGGGATCAGGACATGCAGGCCTCCGACGCGGCGACGCTGGCGGCGCGCAAGGCGATGAGCGATGCCGGCATCGAGGCCGGGCAGGTCGGGCTGCTGGTCAACACCTCGGTCAGCCGCGACTACCTGGAGCCGTCCACCGCCAGCATCGTC
Source organism: Xanthomonas sp. D-109 (assembly GCF_017746095.1). Classification (NCBI taxonomy): domain Bacteria; kingdom Pseudomonadati; phylum Pseudomonadota; class Gammaproteobacteria; order Lysobacterales; family Lysobacteraceae; genus Xanthomonas; species Xanthomonas sp. D-109. Next base: position 285,232 of record NZ_JAGHWV010000003.1, on the reverse strand, counting down.
TCGGGCAACCTGGGCGTGAGCGAGCAGTGCATGACCTTCGACGTCGCCAACGCCTGCCTGGCCTTCATCAACGGCATGGACATCGCGGCGCGGATGATCGAGCGCGGCGAGATCGACTACGCGCTGGTGGTCGACGGCGAAACCGCCAACCTGGTGTACGAGAAGACCCTGGAGCGGATGACCTCGCCGGACGTGACCGCCGACGAGTTCCGCGACGAGCTGGCCGCGCTGACCCTGGGCTGCGGCGCCGCAGCCATGGTGATGGCCCGCGCCGAACTGGTGCCGGACGCGCCGCGCTACCGCGGCGGCGTGACCCGCTCGGCGACGCAGTGGAACACCCTGTGCCGGGGCAACCTGGACCGGATGGTCACCGATACCCGCATGTTGCTGATCGAAGGCATCAAGCTGGCGCAGAAGACTTTCGCCGCCGCGCGCCAGGCGCTGGGCTGGGCGGTGGACGAACTGGACCAATACGTCATCCACCAGGTCAGCCAGCCGCACACCCAGGCCTTCATCAAGAACTTCGGCATCGACCCGAAGAAGGTGATGACCATCTTCGGCGAACACGGCAACATCGGCCCGGCCAGCGTGCCGATCGTGCTGAGCAAGCTGCGCGAGCTGGGACGCCTGAAGAAGGGCGACCGCATCGCCCTGATGGGCATCGGCTCGGGCCTGAACTGCTCGATGGCCGAGGTGGTCTGGTAACGGGAGGCGCAGGTCAGGCGCGCAAACTTTCTTTCCTTGCGCGCCTCAAGCTAGGCGTTTAGAAAGAAATTTGTTAGATTTCTTTCCTAAGAGCCGTCTCCGGCCACGGCAAGGATTGCCTGATGTCGCTTCGACGCTGTACCGGACACTACGTCCCCGGGTCGCTGGCCGGTAGCCGCTATCAGGCATTCGTCCCTGACCCGCTGCCGCCCGAGCCGCCGCTGCAGTTGGCGGCGCCGGCGCTGATCGCGCGCAAGGAACAGGCCGACCAGGCGCTGGGTCGCCTGGATGGCATCACCCTGATGCTGCCGGACCCTGAGCTGTTCCTCTATCACTACGTGCGCAAGGAAGCGGTCCTGTCCTCGCAGATCGAGGGCACGCAGTCGTCGCTGTCCGATCTGCTGCTGTTCGAGCTGGACGAGGCGCCGGGCGTTCCTCTGGACGACGTGGAGGAAGTCTCCAACTACGTCGCCGCGTTGAACCACGGGCTGCGGCGCTTGCGCCATGACGACTTCCCGCTGTCGCTGCGGCTCATCCGCGAAATGCACGCGCTGCTGCTGCAAGGCGGGCGTGGCGCCGGCAAACGTCCGGGCGAATTCCGTTCTGGCCAAGTCTGGATCGGCGGTGCCTCGCCGGCGTTGGCGCGTTTCGTGCCGCCGCCGCCGGAAGCGCTGGGTGCGGCGCTGGGCGCCTTTGAGCGCTTTCTGCATGCGCCGGGCCACGACGTCTCGCCGCTGGTCAAGGCGGCCCTGGCACATGTGCAGTTCGAAACCATCCATCCCTTCAGCGACGACAACGGCAGGCTGGGGCGGCTGCTGATCGCACTGATCCTGTGCAACGAAGGGGTGCTGCGCGCGCCCAGTCTGTATCTGAGTCTGTTCTTCAAGCGCCATCGCGCACGCTACTACGAGCGCCTCAACGCGGTACGCACCGAGGGCGACTGGGAGGGCTGGTTGGACTTCTTTCTCGAGGGCGTGGCGGACACGGCGCAACAGGCGGTGTCCACCGCGCAGCGCCTGCTGGCGCTGCTGGCGGCCGATCGCGCACGCATTGCCGGGTTGGGAACGCGTGCGGGCAATGTCGGCCTGGTGTTCGAGCAGTTCGCCCGTCGTGTGCTGCTGGGCGTGCCGCAGGTCCAGCCGTATTTGCCGCTCAGCGCGCCAACGATCCGTGCCGCCATCCGCACCTTGCAGGAGCTGGCCATCGTCAACGAACTCACCGGGCAGCAGCGGCACCGCGTGTTCGCCTATCAAGCCTATCTGGACATCCTCAGCGAGGGCGCGCAGCCGCTATGAGTCCCCTGGTGCCCGACGCCGACGGCAAGGCACCATGCGCGGCGGCGGCGCCGTCTTCTTCCTTCTCCACATCGCATCGGTCCCTCGCATGAACTACCCCGGCTACCCCTTCACCCCGCAGCGCTTCCAGGTCCGCCCGGGGCTGCACATGTCCTATCTCGACGAGGGCCCGCGCGAGGGCGAGGTGGTGGTGATGCTGCACGGCAACCCGTCGTGGAGCTATCTGTGGCGCACGCTGGTGAGCGGGTTGTCGGACCGCTACCGCTGCATCGTGCCAGACCACATCGGCATGGGCCTGTCGGACAAGCCGGACGATGCGCCGGGCGCGCAGCCCGGTTACGACTACACCCTGCAATCGCGCGTGGACGATCTGGATGCGCTGCTGCGGCATCTGCGCATCGATGGGCCGGTGACGCTGGCGGTGCACGACTGGGGCGGCATGATCGGCTTCGGCTGGGCGCTGTCGCACCACGCGCAGGTGCGGCGGCTGGTCATCACCAACACCGCGGCGTTCCCGCTGCCGGCGGCCAAGCCGATGCCGTGGCAGATCGCGATGGGCCGGCATTGGCGCCTGGGCGAGTGGTTCATCCGCACCTTCAACGCGTTCTCCTCGGGCGCGTCGTGGCTGGGCGTGTCGCGGCGCATGCCCGCCGACGTGCGCCGCGCCTACGTGGCGCCGTACGACAGCTGGGCCAACCGCATTTCCACCATCCGCTTCATGCAGGACATCCCGCTGTCGCCGGCGGACAAGGCCTGGTCGCTGCTGGCGCGGGCCGAGCAGGCGCTGCCGTCGTTCGCCGATCGCCCGGCCTTCATCGGCTGGGGCCTGCGCGACATCTGCTTCGACCATCATTTCCTGGAGGGCTTCCGTCGCGCGCTGCCGCAGGCCGAGGTGATGGCCTTCGAGGACGCCAACCACTACGTGCTGGAAGACAAGCACGAGGTGCTGGTGCCGGCGATCCGCCGCTTCCTGGACGCGCATCCGCTGTCCTGAGCACGCACGCACGCGCGCACGCGATGCGGCGTGCAGTTTTCGCTGCATCGGCACGCATGCCAGGAGCAGGGCATGGCCGTGCGGTGATGTGGGAGGGGCGTCGCCGCTGCGCCGTGGATCGTCTACACCGGCGCACGCAAACTGCTACCGATTGCCGTGATGCAACATTGTTGGCTAGGTACAGTCGCCGCCGACATACGCGGCGCACCGAGCGGACGCTGTGCGCAATCCGAGCGGAGACAGAGAGTGAAAACGATGGCGATGGCAATGCTGTTGACAGCGATGAGCGTGCCCGGCGCGCATGCGGAGGATCTGACCACGTCCGCGGATGGCAAGACGCTGACGGTCGGATTCGGCCAGCCCACCTGGAAGCAGGTGCTGCACTACCGCAAGCTGTACGACAAGAAGCCGTTCCCCGATGCGGAGATCTATTACTACAGCAACGGCATGTACAAGATCATCTCGCAGGGCGAAAACCACTACGGCGTGTACGTGCTGCAGGGCAGCTTCGACGACCAGACCTATACGATCCGCTTCATCTCGTTGCCGTCCGAGGACTGGGGCAACAAGACCGCCTTCCACCAGTTGACCTTCATTCGCGGCGAGGACCAGAACGTCTTCATCCAGAACGCGATCGTCGACACCGGCGAGGCCATCGCCCAACAGAACGGCACCTACACCCTGGAAAAGAACACCGTGATCAATCCGGTGCCGACTGCCTGGAAGCATCGCTGAGCCGATGCGGCGCGCGGACGCGGCGTGCGTCACGCCGCTCGCCGAATGCCACCAGGCTAGGCATTTGCACAGCTTCTCGCTCCTACGGCATCCCGGCCATGCGGGTAGCGCCGCCGCTCAGGCGTCCGGCAGATTGCGTTCGACCACCCCGTCCCAGTCGGCCGCGGTCAACAGCGGCAGCCCATGCGCCAGGCGCGACTTGTCGCATTGCGCGCTGCGTTCGCCGAATTCCAGCGAGGCCGGTACCGCCGCGCACACCGACGGCCGCCGCTCGTGAATGCTGCAGCGGCTGTAGCGGCCGATGTCCGCGTCCAGGGCGATGCAGCGCGGCTGTGCCTGCGAGGTGCCGCGCATCACCCGCTCATGGGTGCGCAGCGGCTCGGTCAGCTCGAACGGGACCCTGCCGCCCAGCGCGGGATCGGCTTCGCTCCAGTGGAAACTGACGCGGAAGTAGGCGCAGCAGGCGCCGCAGGTGAGGCAGGGATGGGACATGGCGGCCGGGCCTTGCGCGGCGAACAGCGGTGGGGGGCGCGGCATTCTGACCGAACCGCGGCACGCTGCAAGCACGCCGGCATTCAGCCGCGGCCGCGGGCGACGGGACGTCGTCGGCCATGGCCCGGCGCATCGGCGATAATCGGCCCATGACCACGACCTGCAACATCGCGGCCACGCTGCCGCGGCTGGCGCGCGAGCGCCCGGACCAGATCGCCATGCGCTGCCCCGGCCGGCCCGGTGCCGGCGGCATGGCCGCCTACGACGTGACCCTGAGCTACGCGCAACTGGACGCGCGCAGCGATGCCATCGCCGCCGGCCTGGGCGGCTACGGCATCGGCCGCGGCACCCGCACGGTGGTGATGGTGCGGCCGTCGCCGGAGTTCTTCCTGCTGATGTTCGCGCTGTTCAAGGCCGGCGCGGTGCCGGTGCTGGTCGATCCGGGCATCGACCGCCGGGCGCTCAAGCAATGCCTGGACGAGGCGCAGCCGGAGGCGTTCATCGGTATTCCGCTGGCACAACTGGCGCGGCGCCTGCTCGGCTGGGCGCGCTCGGCGAAACGGATCGTTACCGTCGGCCGGCGCTGGGCCTGGGGCGGGACCACGCTGGCGCGGATCGAGCGCGCCGGCCAGGGCGCCGGCAGCCAGCTGGCCGACACGGACGCGGACGACGTCGCCGCGATCCTGTTCACCAGCGGCTCCACCGGCGTGCCCAAGGGCGTGGTCTACCGGCACCGGCATTTCGTCGGTCAGATCGAGCTGATGCGCAATGCCTTCGACATGCTGCCCGGCGGGATCGACCTGCCGACCTTCCCGCCGTTCGCGCTGTTCGACCCGGCGCTGGGGCTGACCTCGGTGATCCCGGACATGGATCCGACGCGTCCGGCCAAGGTCGATCCGCGCAAGCTGCACGATGCGATGCAGCGCTTCGGCGTGACCCAGCTGTTCGGATCGCCAGCGCTGATGCGGGTACTGGCCGACTACGGCAAGCCGTTGCCCAACGTGCGCTGCGCCACCTCGGCCGGCGCGCCGGTACCGCCGGACGTGGTGGCGCGGATCCGCAGTCTGCTGCCGGAGGACGGACGCTTCTGGACGCCCTACGGCGCCACCGAATGTCTGCCGGTGGCGGTGATCGAGGGCCGCGAACTGCAGGACACGCGCGAGGCGACCGAGCGCGGCGCCGGTACCTGCGTCGGCACGGTGGTGCCGCCCAACCAGGTGCGCATCATCGCCATCGACGACGCGGCGATTCCCGAGTGGAGCGGCGTGCGCGAAGTCGCGACTGGCACGGTCGGCGAGATCACCGTGGCTGGCCCGACCGCCACCGACACCTATTTCAACCGTGACGCGGCCACGCGCCTGGCCAAGATCCGCGAACGCCTGGACGACGGCAGCGAACGCATCGTGCACCGCATGGGCGACGTCGGCTATTTCGATGCGCAGGGCCGGCTGTGGTTCTGCGGGCGCAAGACCCAGCGCGTGGAAACGGCGCAGGGGCCGCTGTACACCGAACAGGTGGAGCCGATCTTCAACGCACTGCCGGGCATCGGCCGCACCGCCCTGGTCGGCATCGGCGAGCCGGGGCAGCAGCGCCCGGTGCTGTGCTACGAGCTGGACGACAAGGCCTGGATGGCGAGCCAAATGGAACTGGACGATCTGCTCGCGCAATTGCGCGCCACCGCCGCCGCGCATCCGCATACCGCCTGCATCGTCGACTTCCTCGGCCATCCGGGGTTCCCGGTCGACATCCGCCACAACGCCAAGATCGGCCGCGAGAAGCTGGCGCTGTGGGCCGCGGAAAAGCTGCACTGAGGCACGCCGATGGCCGAGCGCTACCGGCTGGGCGACCTGCGCATCGACGCGGCGCGGCAGCGGGTCGAGCGCGACGGTGCGGTGCTGGAGGTGGGCGGGCTGAGTTTTCGCCTGCTGCATTACCTGCTGCAGCAGGGGCAGCGCGTGGTGGGGTTCGATGAACTGATCGCGCAGGTGTGGGCGCCGGCGCTGGTCAACGAGGAGACCGTCACCCAGCGCGTGCGCTTGCTGCGCCAGGCGCTGGGCGACGCATCCCGGCAACCGCGCTATCTGCGCTCGGTGCGCGGCCAGGGATATCAACTGTGCCTGCCGGTACAGCCCGACGCCGACCCCGATCCTGCCGACGCCGCCCCTGCGCCGCGGCCGATCTGGCGCAGGCGTGGCGCCTGGGTGATCGCGGCCGGTGCGGTGGTGATCGTCTCGGCAGTGGCGGCATGGCGCTGGCAGGCGCCCGCGCCGACGCCGGCCGCGTCGCCGTTGTTGCAGCGCGCCGAGTACTACGCCGGTATCGGCCAGCGCGACGACAACGCGCGTGCGATCGCGCTGTACCAGCAGCGCCTGCAGCAGGCACCGGACGAGGCGGCAGCCTTGATTGGCCTGAGCCGCGCCTACAGTGCGCGCGTCTGCCAATACGACGGCGACCAGCAGGTCGCATTGCGCGCGCAGCGGTTGGCGACGCAGGTGCTCGCGGCGCACCCGCGTCTGGCCGCCGCGCATGCCGCGCTTGGCTATGCATACGATTGCCGCGGCGACAACGCCGCGGCGCTGGCCGCCTACGGGCGCGCGTTGCAACTGGACCCGCAGGCCGATGCCGTGCGCGGCTCGGCAGCCTATCTGTACGAGCGCCAGGGCCGCCTGGCGCAGGCGCTGGCGGCGAACATGCAGGTGCGCGATCCGGCGCGGGTGCGCTTCCTGACGCTGCAGATCGCCAGCAACCTCGACCTGCTGGGCTACGTGAGCGCCGCCGAGGTCCGCTACCGCGACAGCTTCCAGCTCTATCCCGACAGCGCGTATTCCAATCTGGCGTGGCCGCGCTTCCTGTTCGTGCATGGCCGCACGGCCGAAGCGCAGGCCGCATTGGACCAGGCGCTGGGGCGCGGCACCGACTACGCCGGGCTGTTCCTGCTGCAGGCGGAGCTGGCGCTGGCGCGTGGCGACACCGCGCACGCACGCCAGGCCAGCCTGCAGGCGATGCGTCTGCGGCCACAGGGCAGTTTCGCCCAGACCGTGGCCTGGACGCTGCAGGCGCAACCGCTGCCGCCGGTGCCGCAGTTGCGCGCGCGGGCGCAGGCCTTGCTGGACGGCGTGACGCGCGGCACCGACCCGCTGGATGGGGTGGATGCGGCATTGCTGCTGCAGTTGGCCGGCGACCGGCCGGCGGCCCTGGCCGCACTGCGCCGGGCGCAGGCCGCGGGCTATCGCGACGATGCCTACCTGCGGGTGTCGCCGCTGCTGGCGCCATTGCGCGCCGAGCCGGGTTTCGCGGCGCTGCTGGCGCGCAACGAGGCCGATGTCGCCGCGCAACGGGTGCAGGCACAGCGTGCCGGACTGGTGCCTACGGCAGTGCCGTGAGCACGTAGTCGGCGAGCAGCGCCTGCGATTGCGGGTGCATCTGCGGCCGGTTGTAGGCACGCCGGGTGATCACCACCACCAGGCGTTCCTCCGGCAGCACGAACACATAGTTGCCGCCGTTGCCAGACATCGCCCAGACCCCGCGTTCGACGCCGTGCGCCTGGAAGCGGAAGCGCCACAGCAGGTAGCCGTAGTCGGCATCGTCGCGGGCCTGCGCATGCACATGGGTCATTGCCCGGATCCATGCCACCGGCAACACCTGTGTGCCGCGCCAGCGGCCCTCGTCGAGCAGGAGCTGGCCGAACTTGGCCAGGTCGCGGCTGCGATAGCGGGTGCCGCCACCGCCCATGCCCACGCCTTCGGCGGCGTGCAGCCAGCGTGCACCGACGATGCCCAGCGGCCGCTCCAGGACCTGGCCGGCGAAGTCCTCCAGGCGCTGCCCGGTGGCCTTCTCGAGCAGCGCACCGAGCAGGAAGCTGCCGGCGGTGCAGTAGGAGAAGGCGCGCCCATGCGGACTCTCCTCGGGACGGCGCATCCATGGCGCATAGCCCTTGAGTGGCAGATCCAGCGCGAACTGCGTCCAGTCGGCGCTGACGTACATGCGTTCCTCGTGGCCGCTGGAGAAGGCGTTGTCGTCGTCGCACTCCCATTGCGAACTCATCGTCAGCAGATCTTCGACGGTGATCGCGCGCTTGCGTGGCGCATCGTGCTGCCAGTGGCGGTCGCCGAAGAAGTCGTAGACGCGAGCCTGCACGCCGGACAGGCGGCCGCGGGCGATCGCCGCGCCGACCAGCAGCGCGGTCACGCTCTTGGTCGCCGAGCGGGTGTCGTGCAAGGTCTGCCGGTCGGCACCGCCGAAGTAGTGCTCGTAGACCAGGGCGCCGTCGCGCACGATCAGCACGCTGGTGGTGTCCGGCGCCGCGCCGTCGGCGATGGCGCGTTCCATGGCGGCCAGCCGCTCCAGCTTCCAGCCGCCGGCGGCGGCATCGGCGACGGGCCAGCCGTCGTCCTGCGCCGGCGGTGCGGTCGCGGCCGCTGCTACGGCGGCGGAAGCACACGGAAAGATGAGGGAGAGGGTGAGGCACAGCAGCAGCGGCAGGGGCGACATGGCGGAACTCCGGTGGAAAGGCCAGCGCACTTACGCCCGTGGCATCGCTGAAGTGCCTGATGCCAGACTGAAGAATTCTGAAGGTCAGTCGGATCAAGGGTTTGCGCGGCTTGCATCGCCGGCGTCGTCATCGCGGATCGCCTTCGCCTGCGCCCCCGGCTATCGTGTGCGCCCTGGTTCGATCGGTACGACGCGATGAAGATTGTGGTGACGGGCGGTGGTGGGTTCCTGGGCCAGGCGCTGTGCCGCGGGCTGGTCGCGCGCGGGCACCAGGTGGTCAGCTACAACCGTGGCCACTACCCGGAACTGCAGGCGCTGGGCGTGGCCCAGGTGCGGGGCGACCTGGTCGACGCGCAGGCGCTGCAGCATGCGCTGGCCGGCGCCGATGCGGTGTTCCACAACGCCGCCAAGGCCGGCGCCTGGGGCAGCTACGACAGCTACTACCAGCCCAACGTGGTCGGCACCGAGAACGTGCTGGCCGCCTGCCGCGCGCAAGGCGTCGGACGCCTGGTCTACACCTCCACGCCGAGCGTGACCCACCGCGCCACGCATCCGGTCGAGGGCCTGGGCGCCGACCAGGTGCCCTACGGCGAGGATTTCCAGGCGCCGTACGCGGCGACCAAGGCGATCGCCGAACGCATGGTGCTGGCCGCCAACGACGCGCAACTGGCGGTGGTGGCGCTGCGCCCGCGGCTGATCTGGGGGCCGGGCGACAACCAGATCCTGCCCAAGCTGGTGGCGCGTGCGCAGGCCGGGCGCGTGCGCCTGGTCGGCGGCGGCGACAACAAGGTCGATTCCACCTACATCGACAACGCCGCGCAGGCGCACTTCGATGCCTTCGAGCACCTGGCGGTGGGCGCGCCCTGCGCCGGCAAGGCCTACTTCATCTCCAACGGCGAGCCGTTGCCGATGCGCGAGCTGCTCAACAAGCTGCTGGCCGCCGTCGGCGCGCCGGCGGTGACCAAGACGCTCTCGTTCAAGGCCGCGTACCGCATCGGCGCTGCCTGCGAAACCCTGTGGCCGCTGCTGCGCCTGCGCGGCGAGCCGCCGCTGACGCGGTTCCTCGCCGAGCAGCTTTGCACCCCGCATTGGTACAGCATGGAGCCGGCGCGGCGCGACTTCGGCTACGTGCCGCAGGTAAGCATCGAGCAGGGACTGCAGCGGCTGGCGTCCTCATGGCGCCACGACATGCCCGTCACTCCTTGACGACCCGCGGTTTCCGAAGATGATGCCGCGCCGATTCGGCACGACAACCTTCTGGACATTGCCATGCTGCATTACGCCATCATCTTCTTCGTGATCGCCATCATCGCCGCCGTGCTCGGTTTCAGCGGCATCGCCGGCGCGGCGACCAACATCGCCTGGATCCTGTTCGTGGTGTTCCTGATCCTGGCGGTGATCTCGATGTTCCGCCGCGGCAAGGTGTAGTTAGCAGCCGCGACAATCGAACGTCGATGCCTGCCCGCGGCGCCCTGCGTCGCGGGCAAGTCGTTTCTGGACTCCCGGCCGCAATGGCGCCTGGTGTCCGCAGGCAGCGCGACGGGGCCGGGCTGGACGTTTCGCCCGGCGCTTGTCACCATCTTCCGCTCGGGGGACAGGGGCGGATCGAATGCGAGCGTGGATCGTGTGGGCAGGCCTTGCGCTTGCGGGGAGCGCGTGCGCGCAGGTGGCGCCGGTGGACCTGGCGCCGTATCTGCAGCGCGACCAGTTCGACCGGGTCAAGATCTCCCCGACCGGCGCCTATTACACGGTAATCGCACCGCTCGAGGACCGCACCGTGCTGGCGGTGATCCGGCGTAGCGACAAGCAGGTCTCGGCCAAGATCATGGGCCAGGCCGATTCGGTGGTGCACGACTACTGGTGGGCCAGCGACGAGCGCATCGTAGTGTCGATGGCCGAGCGCCTGGGCGCACTGGACCGCCCGGTGGCGATCGGCCAGCTGCATGCCATCGACGCCGACGGCAAGAATGCGCGCTTGCTGGCCAGCCCCTACGGGCTCAACGACAGCGTCAACGGCGTCACCTACAAGGCCGGCCTGGACCCGTCGGTGTTCATGCTCGACACCTTGCCGGACGACCCGCGCGCGGTGCTGGTGTCGGTGGTGGAGCAGACCAAGGACCCCACCGTGCATGTGGACAGGCTCGACATCTACAACCACCGGCGCACGCCGGTGGCACGCGCCCCGGTGGCGCGTGCGGACTTCGTCACCGACCATGGCGGCCACGTGCGCTTCGCGCAGGGTGCCGAGACCGGCAGCAACACCAACAAGCTCTTCTACCGCAACGATGACGCCAGTCCCTGGAAGCTGATCAACGACGAGGCCAGCAGCGGGCATCGCAGCTTCCCGCTCGGCTTTTCCGCGGACGACAGGATCGCCTACCTGCAGGTGGAGCAGGCCGAGGGGCCCGATACGGTGGTGGCATGGGATCCTCAGAGCGATCGCACCACGCCGCTGCTGCGCGATGCGAAGGTCGATCCCTACCAGGTGCTGCGCGACCTGGACGGTCGCACCCCGATCGGCGTGTCGTTCATGAGCGACCGCGTGCGCAATCGCTTCTTCGACGAGACCGCGCCGACGGCGCGGCTGTACCGCGCGCTGGAGCAGGCCTTCAACGGCGATGCGGTGTTCATCACTTCCGCCACCGCCGATCGGCGCCTGCTGATGCTCTATGTGTGGAGCGATCGCAACAACGGCGATTATTTTCTGTTCAATACCGCCGACAAATCGGCCAAGCGGGTCTTCAGCCGACGCGAATGGTTCGTGCCGGAGCGGATGCCGTCGACCCGCGAGGTGGCGTTCAAGGCTCGGGACGGCATGGCCCTGCATGGCTATCTCACCCTGCCGCTGCAGGCGCCGGCCGGCAAGCCGCTGCCGATGGTGCTGCTGCCGCATGGCGGGCCGTTCGGCCTCTTCGATGGCTGGGAGTTCGACGACGATGCGCAGGTGCTGGCCGCGGCCGGCTACGCCGTGTTGCGGGTCAATTACCGCGGCTCCGGCAACTACGGCCGCGCCTATACCCAGGCCGGCGCGCGGGAGTGGGGCGGACGCATGCAGGACGATCTCACCGATGCCACCCGTTGGGCGATCGACCAGGGCATCGCCGACGGCGCGCGCATCTGCATCTACGGTGCCAGCTACGGCGCCTATGCCGCGCTGATGGGCGCGGCGAAGGAGCCGGAACTGTACCGTTGCGCGGCCGGCTACGTCGGCGTCTACGACCTGGAAACGATGTACCGCGACCAGGCCAGGTACGCGCGCTGGACCAAGGCCTGGGCCGGCGACTGGCTGGGCGAACGCGACAGCCTGGCGGCGCGCTCGCCGGTCAATCTGGCCGCGCGCATCCGCGTGCCGGTGTTCCTGGCGGCCGGCGGCAAGGACGAGCGTGCGCCGATCGAACACACCGAGCGCATGGAGAAGGCGTTGAAGAAGGCCGGGGTGCCGGTGGAGTCGTTGTATTTCCCCACCGAGGGCCACGGCTTTTATACCGAGCTGCACCGGCGCGCCTATTACACGCAGTTGCTGGCGTTCCTGAGCAAGAACCTGGGCGGCGCGCAGGCGCAGTAGCGGCGCGCGGCGCAGCGGGCGGGACATCTGTCTCGCCCCGCGCACGGCCTTGCGACGTGTCTGCCGCTAGAATGCGGGGATGCCTGGATCCCCCCTCGATGCTCTCAAGCCCCTGGCCGGCCGCGCGCTGGAAGCGGCGCTCAATCGCGCGCTGGCGCTGGACCCGGAAACCGGCGAGGCCCTGCGCGACCTCGATGGCCAGCGCGTGGCGCTGACCCTGGAGGCGCCGGCGCTGGCCCTGCAGATCCGCGTCGACGGCACCCAGCTGCGGGTTGGTCCGGTGGATCCGGCGCAAGAGCCGGAGCTGGCGGTGCGCAGCACCCTCGGCGGCCTGCTCGCGCAGTTGCCGTTCCTGGCGCAGGCGCGGCGCACCGGCGGCCCCGGCGGGCGGGTGCGGGTCTCCGGCGATGCCGAACTGGCGCGGCGCCTGCAGCAGTTGGCGACGCGCTTCGACCCGGACTGGCAGCGACCGTTCGTGCAGGTGTTCGGCGAGGTACTCGGCGTGCAGGTGGCCAACACCGCGCGCTCGGCCCTGCAGCAGGCCCGGCGCAGTGCGCAGGACCTGGCGCAGAGCGCGGCCGAGTACGTGACCGAGGAGTCGCGCGACGTGGTCGCGCGCGCCGAACTGGAGGCCTTCTACGACGACGTCGACGTTCTGCGCGACGACATCGAACGCCTGGCCGCGCGCGTGGCGCGGCTGCAGCCGGAGCGCGGCGCATGAAGGCGATGTTCCGCGCCAGCCGCATCGGTCGGGTGATCCTGCGCTATCGCCTGGACGACCTGCTCGACGGCACCCCGGCCGAGCGCTGGTTGCGCCTGGCCAAACCGTTCGTGCCGCGCGCCAGCCCCGACATCGCCGCGCAGTCGCGCGGGGCGCGCCTGCGCCTGGCGCTGCAGGACCTGGGGCCGATCTTCGTCAAGTTCGGGCAGATCCTGTCCACCCGCCGCGACCTGATGCCGCCGGACGTGGCCGAGGAACTGACCCTGCTGCAGGACCGGGTGCGCCCGTTCGACGGCGAAGCCGCGCGGCGCATCGTGGAACAGGCGTTGGGGCGGCCGATCGCGGTGGCCTTCGCCAGCTTCGATACCGAACCGCTGGCCTCGGCCTCGATCGCGCAGGTGCACGCGGCGACGCTGCACGACGGCCGCGAAGTGGTGGTCAAGGTGCTTCGCCCGGACATCGAGCGGCAGATCGATGCCGACATCGCCTTGCTGAAATCGGCCGCCGCGCTGGTCGAACGCACCCATCCGCGCGCCGACAAGATCCGCCCGCGCGAGGTGGTGGCCGAGATCGAGACCACCCTGGCCGCGGAACTGGACCTGCAGCGCGAGGGCGCCAACGCCAGCGTGCTGCGCCGCTTCTGGCTGCACTCGGACGATCTGTACGTGCCGGAGGTGATCTGGACCCACACCGCCGAGCGTGCGCTGACCCTGGAGCGGGTGCGCGGCATCCCTTCCGACGACATCGCCTCGCTGGACGCCGCCGGCATCGACCGCCGCGCGCTGGCGGCCAAGGGCGTGCGGGTGTTCTACACCCAGGTGTTCCGCGACAACTTCTTCCACGCCGATGCGCACGCCGGCAACATCTGGGTCGACAGCGACCCGGCGCGCCGCGACAACCCGCGTTTCATCGCGCTGGACTTCGGCATCATGGGCCAGCTCTCGCAGGAAGATCAGTACTACCTGGCCGAGAACTTCATGGCCATCTTCAACAAGGACTACCGGCGCATGGCCGAGCTGCACGTGGAGGCGGGCTGGATGCCCGCCAACGTGCGCATCGACGAACTGGAAGCGGCGGCGCGCTCGGTGTGCGAGCCATACTTCACCCGGCCGCTGTCGCAGATCTCGCTGGCCGAGGTGCTGATCAAGCTGTTCCGCGTGGCCCAGCGCTACCAGCTGACCCTGCAGCCGCAGCTGATCCTGCTGCAGAAGACCCTGCTCAACATCGAAGGCGTCGGCCGCCAGCTCGACCCGGAACTGGACATCTGGGCGGTGGCGCGGCCGGTGCTCGAACGCATCCTGATCGAGCGCTACAGCCCGCAACGCGCGCTGCACGAACTGCGCAAGCGCCTGCCGGAGATCATGACCCACGCGCCGGACATGCCGCGGCTGATCCACGGCTGGCTGCGCCAGCAGGTCGAGGGCCGGCACGAGCTGTCGATGCGCTCGCGCGACCTGTTCGAACTCAACCTGCTGGTGCGGCGCATGCAGCGGCGGGTGGTGGCGGCGATCGCCGGCGTCGGCCTGCTCACCGTGGCCACGCTGTTGTACGCGCTCGACGCCGGCGGCCCGCAACTGGGCGGGGTGTCGCTGTGGGCGTGGATCAGCGGTGGCGCCGGCACGGCGGCCCTGCTGTCGGCATGGTGGCGGCGCTGAGCACGACCGTGCTCGACCGCGCGCGCCTGCAGGCGGTGCGCGATGCGCTCGGCGCGGAAGGTCCGCGCCACGATGCAGGCCAGGCCGAGCGTGCGCAGCGCCTGCTCAACATCACCCCGGAAACCGGCGAACTGCTGGCGGTCCTGGTGCGCGCCACGGGTGCGCAGCGGGTGCTGGAGATCGGCACGTCCAATGGCTATTCCACCCTGTGGCTGGCCGAGGCCACGGCGGCGCTGGGTGGCCGCGTGACCACGCTGGAGTACGCCGCGCACAAGATCGCGCTGGCGCAGCGCAACTTCGCCCACGCCGGCGTGGAGGGCCGTGTCGACCTGGTCCACGCCGATGCCGGCGCCTGGCTGGCCGATGCGGCGTCGGCCACGTTCGACCTGGTGTTCCTGGACGCCGAGCGCACGCTGTATTGCGATTGGTGGCCGCAACTGCGCCAGGTGCTGCGGCCGGGTGGGCTGCTGGTGGTGGACAACGCGCTGTCGCATGCGGCGGAGATGGCGCCGTTCGCCGCATTGCTGCAGGTCGATGCCGCGTTCACCTGCACCACGCTGCCGGTCGGCAACGGCGAACTGCTGGCGGTCAAGGACGCGTAGCGTCGGCGTCGAAAGGCGCGTCTTCCCAGGTAGCGGGGGACCGTCGCGCCACAGCGACACGCCATCCAGGCGCGGCATCCCGGTCGCGCATCCAACGCGATGCGGGCGTTTCCGGGCCGGATCGTGCCGACGCATCGCGCGTCTGGACGCGGCCACGCGGTGCGCATTGTGGCGCGCCGATGCGGCACGGATAATCCGCAGGTGAATACCGCCGAAGCCCCTTTGCAGATCCTCTACCAGGACGCGCTGCTCGCCGTGGTCGACAAGCCCGCCGGGCTGATGGTCCACGACAGCAAGCTCGCCCGCGGCGAGGACGATTTCCTCGCCGACCGGCTGCGTGCGCAGTTGGGCCGGCCGATCTTCCTGGTGCACCGGCTCGACCGCGCCACCAGCGGCTGCCTGCTGCTCGCCTTCGACCGCGACACCGCCAGTGCGCTGGGCAAGGCGCTGATGGGGGGCAGCGTGGACAAGGACTACCTGGCGATCTGCCGCGGCTGGCCGGCCGAAGACCGTTTCGACGTCGACCACGACCTCGACGGCGGCCCTGGCAAGCCGCTGAAGAAACCGGCGCAGACCCGTTTCGCGCGCCTGGCCTGCGGCGAACTGCAGGTACCATCGGGCGAGTTCGCCACCTCGCGTTATGCGCTGTTGCGCTGCAGCCCGGTGACCGGACGCTTCCGCCAGATCCGCCGCCACCTGAAGCATCTTTCGCATCACCTGATCGGCGACACCAGCCACGGCGATGGCCGCCACAACCGCATCTTCCGCATGCGGGGCGTGCACCGCATGCTGTTGCACGCCGAACGCCTGGCGTTTCCGCATCCGGACGGACACCGGATCGCGGTGACCGCGCCGCTGGATGCGGAGTTCGTGCGCGCGTTCGGGTTGTTCGGGTGGGATCCTGCGCCGTGGCAGGTGGATGCGATGTCAGCTGGGAAGCTGAAAGCCTAGCGGCTCTCGTAGGAGCGGCTTCAGCCGCGACCAGGCATCCTCGGTAACGCCCGGTCGCGGCTGAAGCCGCTCCTGCGACGCGCAAGGCCAGCGCTGCGTTACTTGGCCGGCGGCGCGTTGACCGTCTGTTCCAGGTCCTTCTGCAGGTCGGCGAACAGCGGGGTCATCTTCTGCTGGATCGCGCCCATCAGGTTCTGCATCAACTGCGGGGTCTTGTCGAGCAGGCTCTGCCCGGCCGGGCTCTCGTAGAACTCGGCCATCGCCAGCACCTCCTGCTTGGAGAAGGTCTGCTTGTACAGGTTGACGTAGAGCGGACGCATCTCCTGCCAGGACAGCGCCTTGCGCACGGTGGCCTGGGTGCGCTCCTGGATCTGCTGCAGCTTCTGCTGCTGGGCGGTGTCGAGCGGGTGCTGCGCGGTGAGCTGGGCGAACTGCTGGCGCTGCATCGCCTCGATCTGCGGCAGCATGGTGTCGAGCATGTTCTGTGCGCGCGAGGCCGACAGCAGGCGGTTGACGTCGGCATCGGTGGGTGGTTCGGCCAGCGCCGGGAGGGCGGCCAGGGCCAGCAGCAGGGCCAGCAGCAGGCGCTGCGGCCAACGGAAGAAGCGCGGAGTCGGGGACATGGAGCATCCTGCAGAACGATGACCGGCGGCCAGAATACGGCAATCGCCGCGCCGCCGCCGGGTGCGGGGACGCGCGACCGGCCGGCGTCCGCTCCCTGGCTGGTTCAGGCGGTGCCGAGGCGGAAACCGGGCGGTCCGGCGAATACCCTACAATCCGCGCCATGGGTAACGGGGCCATCCACATCTCGAGCAGCCTGACGATTCCGGAGGACGAAATCGTCGAGCGCTTCGTGCGCGCCAGCGGTGCCGGCGGGCAGAACGTCAACAAGGTCGCCACCGCGGTCGAGTTGCGCTTCGACCTGGCCGGCTCGCCGTCGTTGCCGGAGCCGCTGCGCGCGCGCCTGCTGGCGCGGCGCGACCGCCGCATCACCGCCGACGGCGTGCTGGTGATCGATGCACAGCGCTTCCGTACCCAGGACCGCAACCGCGACGATGCGCGCCAGCGCCTGGCCGAGTTCATCGCCGCCGGGCTGTCTGTGCCGAAGCGGCGCATCGCCACCAAACCCTCGCACGGCGCCAAGCTGCGACGCCTGGACGCCAAGCGCGAGCGCAGCCAGATCAAACGCGGCCGCTCGCCCGGCCGCTGGGAGTGACTTTTGACCGAACGCGATTACCGCCTGCCCGCCGCGCCCCCGAACATCCCGATGGTCAAGCCCAGCCGCTTCATGCGCTGGCTCGGCCGCACCGCCTTGCGGATGACCGGCTGGCGGGTGGTGGGCGAATTTCCCGACGTGCCCAAGCTGGTGATGATCGTGGCCCCGCATTCGTCCAATTGGGACGGGTTCCTGGGCTTCGCGGTCAAGTTCGCGGTTGGCTTCGAGGTGCGGGTGCTGGGCAAGACGCAGTTGTTCTGGTGGCCGCTGGGACCGCTGCTGCGCAAGCTCGGCGGCATCCCGCTGGACCGCAAGTCGCCCCGTGGGGTGGTGGAACAGGCGGTGGCGCTGATCCGCGGCGCCGAGCGCATGTGGTACGTGATCACGCCGGAGGGCACGCGCAAGCGCGTGGAGAAGTGGAAGACCGGCTTCTGGAAGATCGCCCACGGCGCGCAGGTGCCGATTTTCCCGGTGTATTTCGACTATCCCAGCCGCACCGTCGGCCTCGGCGAGGTGGTGTGGACCAGCGAGGACATGCAGGCCGACATCGCCGCGATCCGCGAATGGTACCGGCCGTGGCGCGGCAAGCATCGCGATACGTTGTGACGGGCCGCGGCGGCTGACGGCGGCGCGCATCCGCCGTTTTATCCAACGGCACCAACCGATGCCGTAGGAGCGGCTTCAGCCGCGACCGGGACATCGGGAAAGCGCCGGTCGCGGCTGAAGCCGCTCCCACAAGTGCGGTGCCAGTATCGCGGGAGGACTGCACTGTGGGAGGGACTTCAGTCCCGACGACGGACGGTATCAGCCGACCATTCGCTTTCGCTCGTCGCGGCTGACGCCGCTCCCACATGCAGGCTTCGCTCCCGGCGCTACAACGTGCTGCCGCCGAACTTCTGGGTGTATTGCAGGTACACGCTGCGGCCCACGGTGTCGAACCAGGACACGTCGTAGTACGGATACGACGTATAGGTGCGGTCGTGCGGCGGCATTTTGTCGAACAGGTTGGTCACCGTCAGCGACAGCTGCGCGTGGTCGGTGAAGCGATACTGCAGCGAGGCGTTGTAGCGGTAGGTGGCGCCGATCCACGGGCTGTCGCCGCTGTCCGGGTCGTAGACCTGGTCGTAGGAATCGGAACTCGGCAGGCGCCCCAGGCGTTCGCCGTGCAGCGTAGCGGTCCAGGCATTGCGCTCCCACGACACGCTGGCGCTGGCCTTGGTGCGCGGGATGTCGTAGCCGCTGTTGACCGCGAACTCGTCCACCATCGCTTCGCCCGCGTACACCTGGATGTCGTGGCGGCGCACCCAGGTGTAGTTGCCGCTCAGGCGGAAGGTGCCGATGCCGGTGTCCAGGCGGTACTGCGCGCTCAGGTCGATGCCGTTGGTGCGTTCGCGAGCGATGTTGATCGGGTTGACGTAGACCCCGTACAGGCGCCCGTCGGCGCTGCGGGTGACCCGCGCCAGCGCCTGCTGGCAGGTGGTGGAGGTGGCCTGCAGTACGCCGAGCCGACAGTCGGCCTCGTCGCGCAGTACCTGGTCCACGCGCAGGTCCTGCACCTGGTCGCGCATGTCGATGTCGAAGTAGTCCAGCGACAGGTCCAGGTCCGCCAGCGGCGACCACACCAGGCCGGCGGTCCACGAGGTGCTGTTCTCCGGGTTCAGCGCGCGGTTGCCGCTGCGGCCGCGGATCAGCGCTTCCTCGTTGTAGCTGCAGTCCTGGATCGCCACGCCCGGTTCCTCGCTGGCGCAGCGGTAGTAGTCCACGCCGGTGGTCTCGTCGTTGCCGGGGCCGGCGTACACATAGTGCAGGTCCGGCGCGCGGAATGCGGTGCCGTAGGAGCCGCGCACCAGCAGCGACTGCACCGGCCGCCACTCCAGCCCGCCGCTGTAGGTGAACTTGCCCAGCGAGCGCCCGGCGAAGCGGTACTGGTCGTAGCGCCCGGCCAGGCTCAGCGACACCGTCGACAGCACCGGCAGGCGCAGTTCGCTGGCCAGCGCCCAGCGGTTGCGGCTGCCGTGGCCGTCGGAGTCCTTCCAGCTGTAGTAGTAGTACTGCGTGGCCAGCGGATCCGGGCGCAGGTTGTAGCTCTGGTTGCCGAACTCGGCGGTCGCGGACATGCCGGCATCGCCGCCGGGCAGCGCGAACAGCGCGGTGTTGGTGGCGGTGAAGGCGAGGGTGTCGGTGCGCGAGCGCGGCTGGTACACCGTGCGCTGGGCGATGCTGTCGTACTCGGCGCGGCTCAGCGGCGTGTACAGGCGCTGCGGGTCGGCGTCGAAGATCGGCAGCCCGGAGTCGTCGTCCACGCCCAGCTGCTGGCCGAGGAACAGCGCGTTGGCGCGCGCGGCGACGATCTGCGGCCAGCTGATGGTGGCCTGGTACTGCGAGTGGCTGAGGCTGGTCTCGTAGTCCCAGTCCGCGCCCAGGTGGCCCTTGAAGCCGGTGGTGATGCTGAAGGTCTTCTGCCGGGTGCGGATGGTGCCGGCATTGAGGCCGCCCATCTCCTCCGGGCTGAACTGGCGGCCCCAGGCTTCCACCTGGCCGGTGGCCTGGTTGTAGAAATAGCCTTCCTCGTTGCCGTCCGGGGCCATGTAGCCCCACTGGGTCACGTCGCGGAACAGCGACAGCTCGTGGTAGCCCAGCTGCACGTCGGCGAACCACTCGCTGCCGTTGTCGAAGGCGTAGCGCAGCGAGGCGTAGCCGTTGAGGCCGCGGCGCTTGTTGGTGATGGTGCCGTAGCCGATCGAGGCGCTGCTGCCGCAGAACGCGCCGTAGCCCGGACGCGTGGCGTAGCCGGTGCTGCCGCCGTTGAGCGCGGACACCGCCGCGCAGGTGTCCGCGCCCGGGTCGAGATAGTTGTCGTCATAGTCGGTGCGCAGGAAGGTGCGCCGCGGCACCTGCGAGCGTGCGGTGGGACCGTCCAGGGTGCTGTCCTGGCGGCTGCGCTGGTAGGCCCACAGCGGCGTCTGCGACACCAGCTCGGCGCCGAACACCGCATCGAAGTTGCCGCGCGACCAGCCGCTGCTGAGGCTGAGGTTGAAGCTCTCGCCGCCGCCGCGGGTGGTGTCGCCGAAACGGTAGTCCAGCGTGGTGCCGTCGGCGTGCTTCTTGAGGATGAAGTTGACCACGCCGGAGATCGCGTCCGAACCGTAGATCGCCGAGGCGCTGCCGGTCAGGATCTCGATGCGGTCGATCATGCCCAGCGGGATGTTGGAGATGTCGGTGAAGTTGCTGCGGCCCTTGAACGGCATCGGGAAGTCGGCGATGCGGCGGCCGTTGACCAGCACCAGGGTGTGGTTGGGGCCGAGCCCGCGCAGGTCCACCTGCTGCGCGCCAGGCGAGAAGTCGGCGCCGCTGGCCGACTGCGGGCTCTGCGTCTCGCCGCCGTTCTGGGTCATGGCGCGCAGCACGTCCGGCACCGAGGTGAAGCCGTTGGCCTTGATCTGCTCGGCGCTGATCACGCTGATCGGCGCCGGGCCTTCCACCTGCGTGCGCGGGATGCGCGAACCGGTGACGCGCAGGGTCTCCAGTTGCGCTACCGGGGCGTCGGCCGTGGTGGCCGGCGCCGGCGCGGCGGCACGGGCCGGCTGCGCGCGGGCCGGGGCCGGCTCCTGGCGCCGCACCAGCCACGCGCCGGAGGGGTCGCGCTGGGCGACGAAACCGCTACCGCGCAGCACCTGCTGCAACGCCTGCGCGGTATCCAGTTGGCCGTGCGCGCCACCGCTGCGGGCCTGTCCGAGCTGGTCGGCGCGGTAGAGGAGCTGCGCGCCGGATTGCCGCGCCAGCGTGTCCAGCGCCGCACGCAGCGGGCCGGCGGGGATGTCCACCGTGCCGGTGGCGGCCACGGCAGCGGGTTGCGCCTGCGCCGCACAGGCGCTCGCACAGGCCATGCTCAGCAGCAGGGCACGCATCGGATACCGCATCGAGTTTTCTCCCCAAACGGGCGCGGAGCGCGCCTTCGTAGCTCCAGGACGAACGAGACCGGCAAATCCCCCCGCCATCGCGCACGCCGGCGCGCGGCGGCTCACCGGCTGTGCAACAGCACCGTGTCGCCGCGGCGTTCGGCGCGGATCGGGAAGCCCTGTTCGAGCAGGCGCACGAAGGCGTCGACATTGGACCAGCGCACGTTGCCGCCGACCCGCAACGCCGCGGCGCCGGCATCGGCGACCTGCAGCTTGACCGTGTTGTAGCGGTTGAACTCGGCCACCGCCGCCTGCAGCGGGGTGTCGTCGAAACTCAGGTAGCCGCTGCGCCAGTCCAGCACGCGCTCGGCCTCGGCCAGCGCCACCCGGCGCACCAGTACCCCCTGCGGGCCGGCCTGGGCGATGCTGCCGGCGTGCAGCAGCAGCGGTGGCGCCTGCGGTGCGCCGGCCGATTCCAGCCGCACCGTGCCTTCGGTGACCACCACGCGCAGCGCATCGGCCTCGCGCCGCACCGCGAAGCGCGTGCCCACTGCCACCACCCGGCGCGCGCCGCTGTCGACCACGAACGGCCGGCCCGGGTCCTTGCTCACTGCGAAGAACGCCTCGCCGCGCTGCAGGTCGATGCGCCGCTGCGCGCGCGACAACGCCACCGCGATGCGGCTGTCGCTGCTCAGCGTGGCCTGCGAACCATCGGCCAGGGCCACCGGGCGCAGCTGGCCGGTGACGCTGGCGTAGGCGGTGGGGACCGGTTCGACGGCATGGCGCCAGAGCAGGGACAGCACCGCGACTCCCAGCGCTGCCGCGGCCAGCGCGGCCGGCCAGCGCCGTCGCGGCCGTACGCGCGGGCGTGGGGCGAAGCGCAGGCCGCGCAGATCCGGTGCGGTCGAGGTCGCCGGCGCGACCACGCGGCCGCCCAGGCCCTGCCAGCGCCCGCGTTCGGGCACCTGCCCATCGCGTTGGCCTGCGCCCAGCGCCTGCAGGCGTCCGCTCTCCTGCCAGGCGGCCTGCAGGCGCAGGAACGCCACCCGGTGCGCAGTGGCCGCGGCCAGCCACGCATCCAGGCGCGCCTGCCGTGCGTCGTCCCAATCGCCGCGGTCGCGCCGCGCCAGCCAGGCCGCCGCACGCGCCTCAATCCACCTGCTGTCCATCGCGTGCCCGCGCCTGCAACGGCCTCGCTGGCGCCGCCGCGCCCTCGTCGCCATGGAAATGATCGGCCAGCAGGCGCATGCCCCGGGCCACGTGCTTCTCCACGCTCTTCTCGCTGATTCCCAGGCGCACGGCCACCTCCTTCTGCGGCAGTTCCTCGACCCGCCGCAGCCAGACCACGCTGCGGCAGCGGTCCGGCAACCGGTCGAAGGCCGCCGCCAGCCGACCCAGCACCTGCCGTCCGCCGCACCAGCGTTCCGGCGACAGCTCGTCTATCAGGACGTGCATCGACTCCAGATCCCCCACCGCCTCGATCGACACCACCCGGTTGCGGCGCAGGCGATCGGTCATCAGGTGCCGCGCAGTGGCGAACAGGAACGACTTCGGCAGGCTCGGCCGCGCCTTGCTGGCGGCCTCGTAGACGCGCACGTAGATCTCCTGGCGCAGGTCGTGCCACTCCTCGCGATGCGGCCAGCAGCGCCGCAGGTAGCCGCTGAGCGCCTGCTCGTGGACCAGGATTTCTTGGACGAACCAATCGTCGAGGGAAGCGGACATGGATCCCACATTAGCCGATCGCCGGCAGCTGCGGGCACGTGCCGCGCGGTCGAACGTGGGAGGGTGAAACAGCGGGGGGAAACCGTGCCGCCGTTCGTCCCCTCTCAGCAACGAGCCGCACGCTCGCCTGCCCGCCCCGTTCCCGAGGAGATCCGCATGACCCGTTCCGTCGGCATGTTCCGGCCCTGGATGTCGCTGCTGCTGGGCCTGTGCCTGGCCACGCCCGCCGTCGCGCGCGATTACCGCCAGTACCTGGTCGGCGATCCGGCCGCGCCCACGCCCGGCCCGGTGTCGCCCGGCCTGCTGCTGATGGGCGGCGGCGATCGCAACTACGACGCGCTGCGCTGGTTCATGGCCAAGGCCGGGCACGGCCACGTGGTGGTGCTGCGCGCTTCGCAGGCGGGCGAGGTGGGCGAGGAGTTCTACCGCAAGGTCGGCGGCGTGGCCTCGGTGGAGACCTTCGTGTTCAGCGGCCGCGGGGCTTCCAGCGATCCGGCGCTGCTGCGCGCGCTGGCCCGCGCCGATGGCATCTTCATCGCCGGCGGCGACCAGTCGCGCTACGTGCGCTACTGGAAGAACACCCCGGTGGCCGACGCGCTGGACGCGCACGTGCGCGCCGGCAAGCCGCTGGGCGGCACCAGCGCCGGCCTGGCGATGCTGGGCGAGTACCTGTACGGCTCCATGGACGGCGGCAGCATCACCAGCCCGGCGGCGTTGGCCGATCCGCTGGGGCCGGCGGTCACCATCGAGACCGACTTCCTGCACCTGGATCTGCTCAAGCGGGTCATCACCGACACCCACTTCCGCGAGCGCGACCGCCTCGGCCGCCTGTTCGCGTTCCGCGCCAAGGCCGCCACGCTGGCGCCGAAGGGGGAACCGCTGATCGGCCTGGGCGTGGACGAGAGCGCCGCGGTGGCGGTGGAGGGCGACGGCACCGCGCGCGTCTATGCCACCGATCCGCAGGCCGTGGCCACCGTGGTCGCCGGGCCGTTGCAACCGCCCACCCCGGCCGGGCAGCCGCTGCAGGCCGCGCGCATCGAGACGGTCGGCGTCGGCCCCGGCTCCACCCTGCACCTGCCCGACGGCCGCGTCGAGGCGCCGGTGTTCCACCGCTACTACGCGGTGCAGGACGGGCACATGCGCGAGATTCCCGCCACCACCCTGGTGATCCACGGCGGCGCCGGCGTCGAGCGCGCCAGCAGCAGCGCCGCCGACCTGGCCGAGGCGCGCGCAGCGATGGAGCAGGCGCTGCGCACCGGGCAGGCGCTGCTGGCGCAGGGCAAGCCGGCAGTGGATGCGGTCGCCGCGGCGATCGCGGTGCTGGAGGACTCACCGCAGTTCAACGCCGGCAAGGGCGCGGTGTTCACCCACGACGGCCGCAACGAACTGGACGCGGCGATCATGGACGGGCGCACCGGCAAGGCCGGCGCGGTGGCCGGCGTGCACCGGGTCAAGAATCCGATCGAACTGGCGCGCGCGGTGATGGACCAGTCCGAGCACGTGATGCTGGTCGGTGATGGCGCCGAGGTCTTCGCAAAGCAGCACGGGATCACGCTGGTCGCGCCGTCCTACTTCCGCACCGAGAAGCGCTGGCAGCAACTGCAGCAGGCGCTGAAGGAAGAGGCCAACAAGCAGGCGCACGCCGATCTGGAAACCGCCAAGCACTTCGGCACGGTCGGTGCGCTGGCGCTGGACCTGCAGGGCAACCTGGCCGCCGGCACCTCCACCGGCGGCATGACCAACAAGCGCTACGGCCGCGTCGGCGACTCGCCGATCATCGGCGCCGGCACCTTCGCCGACAGCCGTTGCGCGGTGTCCGGCACCGGCTGGGGCGAGTTCTACATCCGCGCGGTGGCCGCCTACGACATCTGCGCGCGGGTGAAGTACGCCGGGCAGAGCCTGGCCCAGGCCGCCGACGCGGTGATCGACCAGCAGATCCCCAAGGCCGGCGGCGACGGCGGCGCGATCGCGCTGGGCGCCGACGGCAGCGTGGCCTTCCCGTTCAACACCGAGGGCATGTACCGCGGCTGGATCGGCGCCGACGGCGTGCCGCACGTGGCCATCTTCAAGGACGAGGCGTTGCCGCTGCCCGGCGGGCAGTGAGCCCTGCGCGCCGGCGCGCCTGCGCGGTGCGCCGGCCGGCCTGGGAATCGCGCTGCGGGCCCCGTGCTGGTGGCGCCGGCGCCAGGCCCGCGCCCGGCGATCTGTACGCCGGCTGGCTGCCGTGCCGGGCCGAGCCAATGGCACATGCCGCTGCCATGCAAACCCGGTAACGTGGGCGGCTGTCTTGGCCCCAAGGTCCTCCCAGGAGTTCCACCTCATGTCGCGTAACGTCGTTCTGGCCGCTGCCATCAGCCTGGCGCTGGCCGCCTGTTCCGGTAAGGAGTCCACCCCCGTGCCCGCCGCCCCCGCTGCCCCGGCCGCCGCGCAGCCCGCCGCCGCCGCCAACCCGCTGCTGACCCCCAGCACGCTGCCGTTCCAGGCGCCGCCGTTCGACAAGATCAAGGACAGCGACTACCTGCCGGCGTTCGAAGAAGGCATGAAGCAGCACCTGGCCGAGATCCGCAAGATCGCCGACAACCCGGAGCCGGCCACCTTCGCCAACACGCTTGAAGCGATGGAGCGCAGCGGCGAGACCCTGACCCGCGTGTCGCGCATCTTCTTCGGCCTGGTCCAGGCCGACACCAACGATGCCCGCCAGAAGATCCAGGAAGAGATCGCGCCCAAGCTGGCCGCGCACCAGGACGAGATCAGCCTGGATCCGAAGCTGTTCGCGCGCATCAAGAGCCTGTACGACCAGCGCGACACGCTGACCCTCGACCCGGAGCAGAAGCGCCTGGTCGAGTACGAATATCAGGAGTTCGTGCGTGCCGGCGCGCAGCTGTCCGACGCCGACAAGGCCACCCTGCGCAAGCTCAACGTCGAAGAGACCACCCTGGCCACGCAGTTCCACACCAAGCTGGTCGCGGCCACCGCCGCCGGTGCGGTGGTGGTGGACGACAAGGCCAAGCTCGACGGCATGTCCGACGGCGACATCGCCTCGGCCGCGCAGGACGCCACCGCGCGCAAGCTCGACGGCAAGTACCTGCTGGCCCTGCAGAACACCACCCAGCAGCCGGTGCTGGCCTCGCTGAAGGACCGCGACCTGCGCCAGCAGGTGATGGCCGCCTCGCAGTCGCGCGCCGAGAAGGGCGACGCCAACGACACCCGCCAGACCGTGCAGCGCCTGGCGCAGCTGCGCGCGCAGAAGGCCAAGCTGCTCGGCTTCGACAGCTACGCCGCCTACAGCCTCAGCGACCAGATGGCCAAGACCCCGGCCGCGGCGCTGAAGCTGCTCACCGACACCGTGCCCGCCGCCACCGCCAAGGCGCGCAGCGAAGCGGCCGAGATGCAGAAGGTGATCGACGCGCAGAAGGGCGGCTTCAAGCTCACCGCCGCCGACTGGGACTTCTACGCCGAGCAGGTGCGCAAGGCCAAGTACGACCTCGACGAAGCGCAGATCAAGCCGTACTTCGAACTGGACAACGTGCTGCAGAACGGCGTCTTCTACGCCGCCAACCAGCTGTACGGCCTCACCTTCAAGGAACGCACCGACATCCCCACCTACCACGACGGGATGAAGGTCTATGAAGTGTTCGACAAGGACGGCAAGTCGCTGGCGCTGTTCTACACCGACTACTTCAAGCGCGACAGCAAGTCCGGCGGCGCTTGGATGGACGAGTTCGTCGGCCAGAACGGCCTGACCGGTACCAAGCCGGTGGTCTACAACGTCTGCAATTTCACCAAGCCCGCCCCGGGCCAGCCGGCGCTGCTGAGCTTCGACGACGTCACCACCATGTTCCACGAGTTCGGCCATGCGCTGCACGGCATGTTCTCCAACGTGAAGTACCCGACCCTGGCCGGCACCTCCACCTCGCGCGACTTCGTCGAATTCCCCTCCCAGTTCAACGAGCACTGGGCGTCGGATCCGAAGGTGTTCGCGCACTACGCCAAGCACTACCAGACCGGCGAAGCGATGCCGGCCGACCTGGTGGAGAAGATCAAGAAGTCGCGCACCTTCAACCAGGGCTACGCCACTACCGAGTACCTGTCGGCCGCGCTGCTCGACCTGTCCTGGCACACCCTGCCGGCCGACGCGCCGCTGCAGGACGTGGACAAGTACGAGGCCGACTCGCTGAAGAAGTACAAGGTGGACCTGGCCGAAGTACCGCCGCGCTACCGCACCACCTATTTCGACCACATCTGGGGCGGCGGTTACTCGGCCGGCTACTACGCCTACTTCTGGTCGGAAGTGCTCGACGACGACGCGTTCCAGTGGTTCAAGGAACACGGCGGCCTGACCCGCGCCAACGGCGACATCTTCCGCGCCAAGATCCTCTCGCGCGGCAACACCGTCGACCTGGCCACCCTGTACCGCGATTTCCGCGGCAAGGACCCCAGCGTCGAGCCGCTGCTGGAAAACCGCGGTCTGAAGAACTGATCGGCGCTGCGCCGATCGGGTGTGTGGAGAACGGGATGGCCTTGTGTTCATCCCGTTTTTTGTTGGGGAGTTGAGCGTGCGCTTGCTAATGCAGCCGTTCGCTTTCCGCAGGCGGCGCGACTGGCTCCAGTGCATAGACCGCACGCGCCTCGCGCACGCTGCTGGGCGTCGGTGCGCGCAGTGGCTGGCAGGCGATCTTCAGAAGTAGCGCCCGCATCGCATTCGCTGCATCGCACAGCGTGCCGTCCATCTTCGGCAATGTCTGCCCAGCGCGTTCGGTCGCATCGCCGACCGCCACCATCTGCGCGTGGGCCGATATCGTCTCGGCCAACAGGGTGAGACGGTCGATCTGCTCTTGCGTGATCCGAAACCCGCTGTCGTCTGCATCCAGCTCGGCCTTGGTGGTGGCAGGGCGCCCGGCGCTGTACATCGTGTCGATCCGCTGTGCTGGATAAGACAACACGTCCAGTACCACATCCACCTGATCGGCCAGCAATTCCAGGCACAACGCCAACTCGCCCATGCGCACTTTCGGCTCTGCGGCCCGCTCCTCGGCCTGCGTGCGCGGCTGCGCCAGCCGGGCCAGGAACCGCACGTGATCGCGCAGCTTCACCAGACGGAACTGGCTATCCTCCGGCAGGAAATAGCCGGGCATGTCTTCGTCGTCCAAACGGTCGTGCGACATCGTTGCCTCCTCGTTCCATCAAGGGGTGCGCCCGCCAAGAACGGCGGACGGGAAGTCGGGAGGTTCGAAACCGCTAGTAGCCGGCGGGCGTATTTCCCCGAAGGGTGTTGTATTAGCCGCCCTCCCGACGCAGGCATCGCGTCGGCTTGCGCTTGCAAAGCATGCAGGCACAAAAAACCCACCGGTTTGTCGGAGGTGGGTACCGCTACTAGAGGAGTTTCGACGCTCCTTGAGTCAAGAGTGCGACTGACTGGTGAGCGTGTCAATAGCGCAAGTTAGAGATTTTCGCCAGTGACATTGGCCATTTCGCTGTGTGTTGGTTGCTATCGTCTTTGAGCTGCCTGGCAATGAGCCAGCTTGCGAAAGAACATTGCAAGTGCTCGACTTTCTGAGCTGCCTACAAGGTAGCGAACAACCCCCGCCGGAGTGTCGCAGCACTTCACCTGTTTTTGAGCTGCCTACACGGCAGTGAACCTGCCGCCTGGGTTGGCGTGCACGGTCTTGTGTTTCTGAGCTACCTACACGGCAGTCAACCTAGTTCTTACGGAGGGCGGCAAGGCGGCCTCTTTGCTGAGCCGACTACGCGGCAGTGAACGCGGCCGCCGGCTTTGCGCTGGACGCGCTACATTTCTGAGCTGCCTACCCGGCAGTGAACCAGATTTCCATGCTTCAGCGCCTGCAGTCGTTTTTCTGAGCTGCCTACGCGGCAGTGAACGCAGGCGTTCATGCGACTGTGTGAGCTATACGTTTCTGAGCTACCTACGCGGCAGTGAACCCAGAATCCGACGCCTACGTTGCGAAGTCGATTTTTTGAGCTGCCTACGCGGCAGTGACCCGCGGGCGGACACGGCGCCGCCGGTGCTGATTTGCTGAGCTGCCTACACGGCAGTGAACCCCAGCGCTTGCGCGCTGGACTCGGAGAGCGATTTCTGAGCTGCCTACGCGGCAGTGAACGCGCCCGACGTTGCCTATCTCTCGCGCATTGATTTCTGAGCTGCCTACGCGGCAGTGAACTATGGCAACTACCCTCGCGGCCACTGGCTGCATTTCTGAGCTGCCTACGCGGCAGTGACCTCACCTGTCGGTGACGCCAGACGACCTGCGACTTTCTGAGCTGCCTACACGGCAGTGAACCGCATGACCCCAACCATCACCCCCGAGGCGCTTTTCTGAGCTGCCTACACGGCAGTGAACGTCCGTTAGCCGCCGTCGCCGTCCCGGCAGTATTTCTGAACTGCCTACACGGCAGTGAACCGGTCCGATGCGAGCCGGCACCGGTTGCGGTATTTCTGAGCTGCCTACACGGCAGTGAACAGGATCAACGCGGCGCTAAGGTCTGCCCGTTTTTTCTGAGCTGTCTACACGGCAGTGAACTAGATGGGCACGTCTCAGTCCTTCGGCTTGGTTTTCTGAGCTGCCTACACGGCAGTGAACACAGTCGGCCCGAGCTTCGCCACCCAGCGCATTTTCTGAGCTGCCTACACGGCAGTGAACCCCTTGATGCCGGCGCACGGGTTCGGCAAGGATTTCTGAGCTGCCTACACGGCAGTGAACCGTCCAGCTCGCGCAGGCCTGTCGTGATGCCCTTTCTGAGCTGCCTACACGGCAGTGAACGACGAGGCGCGCGCCGAGGTGGCGAAGATCTGTTTCTGAGCTGCCTACACGGCAGTGAACATCAAGGAGACCCCCGAAGGATTCAAGGTCTTTTTCTGAGCTGCCTACACGGCAGTGAACGGCGTCCATGCGCCCGCGCAGGACGCGGGCGTTTTCTGAGCTGCCTACGCGGCAGTGAACGTGGCCAGCTGCAGGCACGCAAACTGGCATCGTTTCTGAGCAGCCTACGCGGCAGTGAACTCCGGCCCTCACTGCCGCGTTCGGGGAACTAGTTTCTGAGCTGCCTACGCGGCAGTGAATAGCCCCGCCCCTGGGGGTCGAAGTCGCGACCTTTCTTAGCTGCCTACGCGGCAGTGAACCTGGAGCGCGTTTGTCGTCGCTTCCATCTCCTTTTCTGAGCTGCCTACCCGGCAGTGAACTTGCAGGCCGCCGTGCGTGGCGACATCATCAATTTCTGAGCTGCCTACGCGGCAGTGAACTGAGCCGGCGCGGCGCTGCTCAGGCGCCCGCGTTTCTGAACTGCCTACGCGGCAGTGAACATGGAGGTGCCGCGGGTGGTGCTTAACATGCATTTCTGAGCTGCCTACACGGCAGTGAACTACACCGCGCTGCTTGCCGGCAGAACGTATGCTTTCTGAGCTGCCTACACGGCAGTGAACCATGGGGAAACCGGCGAACTGTCGCTGGAAGATTTCTGAGCTGCCTACACGGCAGTGAACAACGCGTGCCCAGCACATGGCGATGGCGAGCATTTCTGAGCTGCCTACACGGCAGTGAACGTCTCGGTGGAACTCTTGGCCGCGCGCCCATTTTTCTGAGCTGCCTACACGGCAGTGAACTCTCCGGTCAGCCCGGCCAGCGTTGCGCAGACTTTCTGAGCTGCCTACACGGCAGTGAACGGCGCGCGCGCCAAGGCCGCGGCCTGAGTCATTTTCTGAGCTGCCTACACGGCAGTGAACCCATGCGCCCGTATCGCTTAGGGGCGTCCTGTTTTCTGAGCTGCCTACACGGCAGTGAACGGTTCGGCGTGGTGATGCTCAATTTCCGATTATTTCTGAGCTGCCTACACGGCAGTGAACTACGGATGTCGAACGTCGCAACGTCGGGCGATTTTCTGAGCTGCCTACACGGCAGTGAACACGAGCAGAACTGTTCCGGTCATAACGAAAAATTTCTGAGCTGCCTACACGGCAGTGAACGGTCGGCCAATGCCTCTTTCGCCGTGCGTACTTTTCTGAGCTGCCTACACGGCAGTGAACTTGTTTTTCCGGCCTTCGGCGGCCTGCATGTCTTTCTGAGCTGCCTACACGGCAGTGAACGGTGTGCCATGGCGGCATGCTCCGGTTATGTTTTTCTGAGCTGCCTACACGGCAGTGAACCCAGCGGAAAAGGCGATGTGGCGATCAGTGCTTTTCTGAGCTGCCTACACGGCAGTGAACTTCGCCGGGCTGGGCCTTGAGTTGGATCAAGATTTCTGAGCTGCCTACACGGCAGTGAACGAGAATGGTGCCGTGACCGGCATCACGATCAATTTCTGAGCTGCCTACACGGCAGTGAACGAGGTCTTCGAGCGTGAACTCGCGGTTGAACATTTCTGAGCTGCCTACACGGCAGTGAACTCTTGCGTCCCGGCAAGCCTCCCCGAGGTCAATTTCTGAGCTGCCTACACGGCAGTGAACGGGTTTGGTAGGGTGCGGCTCCACCGCGATAGTTTCTGAGCTGCCTACACGGCAGTGAACGGCCGATAGACCTCGTACGCCTGCTTCTCGCTTTTCTGAGCTGCCTACACGGCAGTGAACTAGCCCCACCATTCTCCAAGTCTTTGACGGAGAAAGGAAACCTGCAAAGAAAAGCAGCCGCCCCCTTTGCTGGAGCCGGCTGCCAAGTGCTTGATTTCAATAGGGCACTCGACGTGCTTGGGAGAAAGGGTCAAAACCAGGGAATGGTGGCCCCGCTGCTGAGTCCGTAGCTGTTGAACGTGCCAGGCACCGGTTCCTGCAGCAGGGGTCCATGCCGCACGAACAGGGGGAACGCGGCCTGGCCGGTGCTGCGGCTGCCCAGCACCACGAACGGCAGCCGCAATCGTTCGGCCGCGGTGTCCGGGATGCGTTCGGCTGCCGCGTCGGCGCTCAAGCCGTGCCGACGCAAGGCGCGTGTCCGGACTCCTTCTTTACTCGCCGTTACATCAGCCGTCTTCGCAACGTCGCAAGGCGTCTCGGCCAGAAGCGTTAGCCAGGCAGGAAAGCGCGGCGAGGGCTTCCTTCCGTTGGCCCAGGGTCAGCGGCGTCTCGGCAATCGATTCGGGGTGGGCAGAGAGCGACTTGGCCCGCTCGATCACGCGGGCTTTCAACGCGTCGTCTTTCACGTTGCCGAGGGCGCGCGCGAGCAGGCGGGTTTGCGCTACGAAGTTCGCATTGAGCGAATCGCGTTGTTGCTCGGCGTTCTTGGGCGATCCGTCGGTGCTGGCGAGCACCATCGATGTATCCAGCCAATGCCAGGCGGCGGCCGATGCGTCGGCACGGGAAAGCGCATAACTACCACCCACCGCGCCTCCGACGACCGCGCCAACTGCGCTTGCGGCCAAGGCCAAGCCAATTGTCGAGAGCTTCATCGATTTCCTCATAGGACCTGGAGCCAGCACTTGAGCACCACACCCGCCGAGGTGGCACAGAACAGCCAGACCTCACCGGCGCGGCCGGTGGAGCCACGGGCACCATAGGCGACGTTTGGCGGGTTCCAGTCGACCACCATCGGATCGCCACCGCCTCCGGCACTCCCCGAACCCGCATCGGGAAGCGGGCTGCCATTCACGGCCCGAGCCGTGCCGGCAATGTACTTATCCGCGCTTGGTGCCGCAAAATTGATCTCGAAGCATGCACTGTCCCCATTGTTGAAGACCGCACATACACGCGGATCCTTGCCGAAGAACTGCTTCATTTTGTTCGACAGCAGCTGCCGGAATGCGGCCTTGAGGCCCCTGCCAGCCCATGCGGGATTCTTCTCGGTCAATGCTTTGAAGATCTCCAGCGATGTGGCTTCCGCGTTGCGCCCAACGAAAGAACCGTAGTAATCACTGTTGGGCATCACGATCACCTGATCTGTCTTCGTCAGGTCGATGATGGCTCCAACTTCTGCCGCTTCTTGGCTACTTGCGTTCCACTGGTCGATCTGCCATTTGTCTCCTGGCCCGGCTGCTGCGATTGCGTCGACTTCCGCCTGACGTGCGGTGACGCCCGTATAGGCTTGGTTGGAGAGCGACATCGCCTTGCCTGGGGCAACGGCCTTCGGCCCCGTCTGGGCCTGTGGACTTCCGCCGCCGGCGTTCGGGTTGAACAGGATCGAGAAAAGCATCGTGGTCTTGGTGTCGGGATTGACCACCAGAACATCGTAGGTGCCTCCAACGCGACCGATTTCGGCTTTGGCGGCGTTCTGGAACGAGGCGGGTGTGTTGCACGTGATGCAGAGACTCACCAGGTCCGACGCTGGTGCCGGGTTGCTGATTCCCAGCCAGGCAACTGCAACCAGGAAAACCGACGTCCAATGCTTCATGTCACTCTCCATGTTGACTTGCGTACGACGAACTCCACTTCCTGAGTGGGGCCGACGGACCGTAGCATGGTGCCGATAGGCGAGCAATCTCTGTTGTCGCGCACGTGGCTTGGAACGTTATTGCCTGGGAGAAGGGCGCCTGCTGCGAAAGCGAAAAAAAGACTTCAAACGACGCTTCGCTGCGGCCAACGCCATTAACGGTCTCAGGCCTTGCGGACTGGCCGATTTCGAGTCGCCTGTACGGCAGTGAACATGATCTTTAGTCGGTCGATGTTGTGGATCAACTATGAGCTGCCTACGCGGCAGTGAACGTCCGGTCGACCAACTGCTCGATCACGTGCGTTTTTTGAGCTGCCTACACGGCAGTGAACCTAAAGGCCCTTTACAGCCCTTTAAAGGTAATTTCTGAGCTGCCTACACGGCAGTGAACCTTGTCGTCGAAAATCCCGTAGAGCGCGGCCATTTCTGAGCTGCCTACACGGCAGTGAACAACAAGTCGCTCGACGGCGTCGGCGCCATGATTTTCTGAGCTGCCTACACGGCAGTGAACTGGTCCGAGCAGGAACGGCCGCGCCGGGTGAATTTCTGAGCTGCCTACACGGCAGTGAACGCTTGCTCTGCCATCTCTGCGCGCTGCTGTTTTTTCTGAGCTGCCTACACGGCAGTGAACATGGGCAGACTGAAGTCAGTGCCTAACAGGCTTTTCTGAGCTGCCTACACGGCAGTGAACTATGGGTCATGGTCAACTATGCGTTACGCGTATTTCTGAGCTGCCTACACGGCAGTGAACGCGAGAGGCTTGTTGTTTGGGTGCTGCGGCGTTTTCTGAGCTGCCTACACGGCAGTGAACGGCGGCGTCGGCCGCCCGCAGATTCTCCTGCATTTCTGAGCTGCCTACACGGCAGTGAACCTGCCGCCTGGGTAGGCGTGCACGGTCTTGTGTTTCTGAGCTGCCTACACGGCAGTGAACCGAGGTGTCGAACTACAGTGAGGAATGGCGCCATTTCTGAGCTGCCTACACGGCAGTGAACGATCTGCGGTGCGTTCATGCTGCCCTCGTGATTTTCTGAGCTGCCTACACGGCAGTGAACCTGCCTGCACATCGGCCTGAGCGCCACGCCATTTTCTGAGCTGCCTACACGGCAGTGAACCACCGCTGATTCCTGTTGCATTCGCCCACCAATTTCTGAGCTGCCTACACGGCAGTGAACTCCTGGCGCCAGCGCGACTCCGGCCGATCCTTTTTCTGAGCTGCCTACACGGCAGTGAACTGACGAGCGCGCCGATGATCATGGGCATGTTATTTCTGAGCTGCCTACACGGCAGTGAACTGCGACTAGTGCACGTCTGCCCGTGATCCCAATTTCTGAGCTGCCTACACGGCAGTGAACCACTGCGTGGCGTCTCAGATCGACATCACCAATTTCTGAGCTGCCTACACGGCAGTGAACGCGGCGCGAATCGCTTGCTGCAGAGGGGTTTCTTTCTGAGCTGCCTACACGGCAGTGAACCGAAGACAGACCGCGCCCAACGTCACGACGCTTTTCTGAGCTGCCTACACGGCAGTGAACGAGCAGCAGTGCCCAGGTAGCGGACGGGGGGATTTCTGAGCTGCCTACACGGCAGTGAACCTGAATCAGGATGACGCTAGCATTGGGCTTGATTTCTGAGCTGCCTACACGGCAGTGAACTGTGCGAC
Source organism: Xanthomonas sp. D-109 (assembly GCF_017746095.1). Classification (NCBI taxonomy): domain Bacteria; kingdom Pseudomonadati; phylum Pseudomonadota; class Gammaproteobacteria; order Lysobacterales; family Lysobacteraceae; genus Xanthomonas; species Xanthomonas sp. D-109. The sequence goes on along the minus strand of NZ_JAGHWV010000003.1, from coordinate 250,162 downwards.
CTCCAAGAACTCATGGCCGCATTCTTTCTGAGCTGCCTACACGGCAGTGAACGGCGCCGCCGCGTGTTCGCTGTCCTCGATACTTTTCTGAGCTGCCTACACGGCAGTGAACGGCCGTGGCGTACTCGGCTTCCACCTTTGCGATTTCTGAGCTGCCTATACGGCAGTGAACTCGCACGGCGCTGTGCGGCGGGTTGAACATCATTTCTGAGCTGCCTATACGGCAGTGAACCGCGCGCCGCGTCTGCGTCTTGCGCCCGTCGATTTCTGAGCTGCCTATACGGCAGTGAACTCACGCGGCACGCGCCTCCGCGGGCTGCTGCATTTCTGAGCTGCCTATACGGCAGTGAACGCCGCCCGTTGGCAAGGCCGCCGTTGCGCAGTTTTCTGAGCTGCCTATACGGCAGTGAACCAGGGCGGCTTCAGCTTCACGCAATGGCCGCTTTTCTGAGCTGCCTATACGGCAGTGAACTCCACCACGTCCCGAGCGCCGGCGTTGTGGTATTTCTGAGCTGCCTATACGGCAGTGAACGAGTCGCTAGGCCTGCGGTCTCCCTATCCTATTTTCTGAGCTGCCTATACGGCAGTGAACGTACAGCGCGGCGCGCAGCTTCTTGCTGAAGTTTTCTGAGCTGCCTATACGGCAGTGAACACGATGCTGCTCATGATTTGGACTTTCATAGTTTTCTGAGCTGCCTATACGGCAGTGAACGCGCTGCTTCACGGCGCGCGTGGTACTGGCTATTTCTGAGCTGCCTATACGGCAGTGAACTCGAGGGTGCCAGGGTCTCTATCGTCGCGCATTTTCTGAGCTGCCTATACGGCAGTGAACGGCGCACCACCGTCGTAGATGGGGGCGGTCCATTTCTGAGCTACCTATACGGCAGTGAACCGTTGCCGTGGTCGTCCATGAAACGCGTCTTGTTTCTGAGCTGCCTATACGGCAGTGAACGACACGCATCGCCTCTCGCGAATCGCTCCAGCTTTCTGAGCTGCCTATACGGCAGTGAACACGCGGGCGTTGTCGGCGCTGGCATCGATCCATTTCTGAGCTGCCTATACGGCAGTGAACGGGCTACAGCCTCTACCCCGAGGACATGGTGTTTTCTGAGCTGCCTATACGGCAGTGAACACCGAACAACACAGCGTTGGTCTTGGTGCCAATTTCTGAGCTGCCTATACGGCAGTGAACATTTACCGACACCCCAGCCCCCGGCACCCCCCTTTCTGAGCTGCCTATACGGCAGTGAACCGTGTACTGCATGAGCACTTCCAGCAGTTGCATTTCTGAGCTGCCTATACGGCAGTGAACACAGTGCGGAACGACCATGGGCAAGACAGGGTTTTCTGAGCTGCCTATACGGCAGTGAACTGCAAGATGCGAGGTTACATTCACACCGACAATTTCTGAGCTGCCTATACGGCAGTGAACTAGCCTCGCCATTCTCCAAGTCTTTGACAGAAGAAGGAAATCTGCAAAGAAAAGCAGCCGGCCCCTTTGCTGGAGCCGACTGCCAAGTGCTTGATTTAATAGGGCACTCGACGTGCCTTGGAAAAAGGGTCAGAACCAGGGAATGGTGGCCCCATGGCTGAGCCCATAGCTGTTGAACGTACCAGCCACCGGTTCCTGCAGCAGGGGCCCATGCCGCACGAACAAAGGGAACGCGGCCTGGCCGGTGCTGCGGCTGCCCAGCACCACGAACGGCAGCCGCAATCGTTCGGCCGCGGTGTCCGGGATACGTTCGGCTGCCGCATCGGCGCTCAAGCCGTGCCGGCGCATGGCGCGACGGCGCAGGCGTTCGGGGCTGCTCTTGGCCTGGACGCGCGTCACCTGCCGATGCTGTGCAGTGGCGGGCACCTCGGCAATGTCGGCAATGTGCAAATGATCGTGCATGCCCCGCAGCCAGGCGGCCGCCATCAGGCTGTGTAGGGCGCTGTCGTTGCCGTGCAGGCGCAGTTGCGTCCCCAGGGTTGGCAGCGCGTCGTCATAGCCCGGGAAGCTGACGCCGATGCCGTTGCTGCCCAGGTCCACCAGGCCGCGGTGCAGGCGTGCATACAGCGCGCCCAGCAGTTGGTGCGGCGCCAGATCCGGATCGGGCCGTAGGCGGAGGTCGAGATAGTGCTGCATGGCCGCGCCTCAGTTCGAGTCGCCGAACACGCCGCCGCGGATCAGCGTGGCGACGACGAAGTGCTGTTGCTCCACGCTCGGGACCTTGTCCTTGATTACCCAGGCATCGAGCAGGGTGTAGAAATCCTGCTTGTCCTTGGGCTGCCGGTAGGCCTTGCCCTGAGTGGTGACCGAGCCATACGGCTCAACGGCGATCGCGCCGTTCTCCTCGACGCCGGGGTACCAGGTGTCGATGGTGCGCAGGGCATTGCCGATCTTTTGCGAGTGGATGGCGGCCACGGCCTTGTCGCCTTCGCCGACGGCGTAGAGGGTCTTGCTCTTGTCGCCGCGGCCGCGCTCCAGGATCAGTTCCTGCGAGGGAAACACTTCCTGGCCGGCGCCGATCCGAACGAAGGCGGTGACCTGCAGCAGCACATGCGCGGTGCCGGCCAGGCCATCGGCGATGGTGGAGGCGAGGGCATCGAGATCGCCGGCCGCGTCGGCCGGCGCGGCCAGGTCGCGCAGGCCATGGTCGTGCGCCTGGAAGGTCCACTGTGCGCTTGGCGCGCCGTTGCGCAGGTGGGCGACGTGGATCTCCACCTGCTCGGCGCCGACGCGGTTGCGCCACAGGAAGCGGCCGTTGGCGAGATTGGCCGCGTAACGGCGCGCCAGTTCGCCGAAACCGTGCTGGTGGCGGTAAGCCTCGACGGTGGCGCGGAGTTTGGCGCGGTAATCGGCATCGTTGCAGGCGGACGGCGCGCCGGTACCGCCGAGCACGCGCAAGGTGAACTGGACTTTCAGGGTATCGGCGTCCAGCGGCAGCGCGGCCACGTCCACGGTCTGCAGGTTGGGGTTCTGGATGGCGGCATCCAGCTTGGTGGGGTCGGATTGTTCCTTGCTCTTATCCTTGAGCCGATTGGAGATGGTGCCGCGCACCGATTTCTCGCGGACGCGGACCGGTTGCCAGTCGCCGGCCGCATCGCGTGCGGACCAGGCACCGGCAAAGAACAAGGCATCGGAGGGGTCCAGCTTGCGCTCGAAGGCGAGGACGGAGGCGGTCTTGAGGGTGTCGTTGGTCATGGTGGAATTCCTTGTCGTGATGGGCGATCAATCGAAATCGTCGGCCGTCGGGACGACGGCGGGGCGGTAGTCGTTGCGGCAGCGGTACAGTCCGGCGTCGGGTTGGCTGTCGGCATACCAGAGCAGGTGTTGCGGCGTCGGCAGCCGGTGCGGGCTGATCCACTCGCCCACCGAGTACAGGCTTTCGACGAAGCGGAACGGCGTCTGGGCGTCGCGGGCATTGGCGACGCTGCCGGGCGCGTGCACCTCGCCGAGCGCGCCGTAGCCGACCGGGATCGGCACGATCCAGCCGCGGCCGCTGCGGTCGTTTTGCCACTCGCCCTTGCCATCGGCCGCATCCACGTAGCGCCAGTTGATGCGCGACAGCGAGAGCCACGCATCCAGGTTGGTCGCATCGGCTGCGTGCTGCTGCAGCTCGGCCCGTCGGGCATCGAGCAGGTCGTCGCGTGCCACCAGGGCAAAGCCCGGCAGCAGCCGCAGCTGCAGGTTGCGGAACAGCGCCTGCTGGTCGGCGGCCGTACCGGTGAAGGGGATCACCTGCGGCTGGTGGCGGGGGCGTGCACGTTGCTGCATCGGCAGCAGGCTACCGCCGGCGATGCGCATGCCGGCGAGCAGGTCGGTCACCACGGCCAGATCCGCCGCGTGGCTCGCGGGGTCGCGCAACCAGCGGTCGCTATGCACCGCGAAGACCAGGCTCAGCTCCAGGTGGATACGGCCTTCCTCGACGATGGCCGCGGTCTTGCCGTCCTTGTCCACCGGGTTGCGGGTCAGCCGGAACGCCTTGACGAAGCCGCCCTCGGTGACCTGTTCCTGGTGGTCGTGGCAGATCACGCCGACGGCGTTGAAGGCCAGATCCAATCCGGCTTTGCGTGCCTTGCGTTCCAGCGCCCACATCAGCCCGAGGAAGGCGGTGATCGACGGGAAGCCGTGGGTGAGCGGGCTGGACACGGCATTGGCGTTCTGCACGTGCAGGTGTGGGACCACCAGCAGGTGGTCGAAGGGAGGGCAGCCGCTCATGCCGTGCCTCCCGCCGGCGCGCGCCGTTGCATCGGCACCGGCCAGGCGGCGTCGACGATGGCCACCCCTACCCAATGTCGCCATTGGTCGTCGCCCAGGCCGACGATGCCGGCGTCGCGCAGGCGGTCCTTGATCCAGGCGGCGAACTGCCCGGCGACTTCGTTCGGCCAATCGGCAACGTCATAGGCCTTGATGAAGGCGAGATCCTGCTGTTCCCATTCGGGATGTTCGGGGTCCACCCGGACTGGCAGCGCCACGCGCTCCGGATCCAGCCAGAGTTGTTGGCACTGCGGCAGCACGCAGTCCGGATGGCGGCTCCAGCCCGGTTCGAACCGCACCGTGGTCTCGGCGGCGAACAACACCAGCTTGTCGACCAGGGCATATTCCATTTCCTCGCGGATCTTCCGGGTCGCCATGGTCTGGGGAGGTTCGGTAGCCAGGAAAGCGGCCAGCGCCTTGATCAACTTCGGTACGTCCTCGAAATAGGCGAACCGTTCCATCGCCGAGTCCAGCCGCAGCAAGGTGCGCGGGCGCTCGCGGTTCCACCGCGGCGGCAACGAGGCCAGCAGGTAGTTGATGCCGCCGCGCTCGCTGTTGAGCTGGCTGATGTTCTGCGGTTTGGTGCCGCCCAGCTTGCGGGCCACGAGGTTGCGGTAGTCCCGATAGTCGCCGTCGAATGCTTGTTTGGCGCGGAAGGCCTGCCGTGCCTGCGTGTTGCGCTCGCCGAAGCGCGCCTCGCGGATGTCGTCATGCACGGCGTGGGCCAGGCTGCTGGAGAACAACGGCTGCAACAACTGGTAGTGGCTGTCGTCCTCCGGTTCCTCGCCGACCAGCCAGTAGACCTGCTTGGCGGCTTCGTGCGAGGACGGCTGCGCGTCGTGGCGGACCAGATTGCGGAAGGCGCCCATCCAGCGGCTGGCGACCTCGGCATCGGCATGCAGCGCTGCGCGCAGGTCGTCGTCGCCGTCCTGCATCCAGTCGCGCAGGCGCCGGCCATCGACCTCCAGTTTGAGTAGCTTGAATACGTCCAGCGCCGCGGCGTTACCGACCACGTCCTCGGCAAAGCTGGGGCCGAGCAGGTGGCTGCCGACCTCGGAGTGCGCCGGTAAGGCCGTGGGATCGACATGCAGGCTGCTGCCACGCGCGTCGGGGTGGGTGGCCTTGAGCACATGGGTCACCGCCTGGATCTGGCCGACCCGCCGTGCCGCGTCCGCCAGCCAGGTTTCGTAGTCGTACTTGGATGCCGTTGCGGCACCGTCCTCCTTGCCCTTCAGCTTGGCCTCGCGCCGCCCGTCGATGAAGGCGGCGATGGCCGAGCGGAAGCGTTCGGAGCGTCTTGCATGTTCCGATTCTTCTGTCATTGCGAGTCCTTTCAGTTGCTTGGGTGGTTTTCTACAACTGCTCAAGACAACATGCTGTTGCTGTTCTGAAGGCACCTCCAAAGAGCGAAGCTCATTCCACAGACTTGAAGCCCAGCAATGGGTGCCATCCCCATTGCTTCCCCTTTTGCCGCTCCCGCACATTCACCGTCATCAACCGCTCCGCGCAGTCCCGCAGCGCCAGGTCGAGTTGCCCGGCCTGCTCGGCGAGCAGAGCCATCAGATCGAACGCGCCCCACGGGCTGACGCCTGGCCCCTGTTCGAATGAGATGCGCACGTACTCGCTCTGTTCCACGGCCGTGTACAGCGGGGCGCCGCGCCGCACTTCGTCGCGCTCGATGCGGTGCAGAACCAGATGTTCCTCGTCCTCGTCCGGCAGCAGCACCAGGGTGACCGTCCCCATGGTGTCGTGGCGGAACGGCTGCTGTTGCGGCAGGACGCCGGTGAGCATGGCTTGCGGGGTCTGCCAGGCGGAGGCGGCATTGAGCGCGAACGGCGCCGCACTGCGCCGCGACTTCTGCGTCGGGGAGTGCGGTTTGCACTGCATCGCCTCGAGTAGCCGCGCATGCTCCAGATCGCAAAGGCGTTCGCGCGGAAGCAAGGGGGGCTCCGGCACCTGGATGCGCGGCAGCGCGGTCAGCACGCGGTACTCGTCCTCGCGCAGCAGCTTGCCGAGCCGGTGGGTCTGCAGGCGGAAGCGGTCGCTCGGATGGCCGCTGGCGTCCTGCTGCTCGAACCCGGGGTGCACGTAGGCCAAGGTGTCGCTGCCGTTGCCGCGGAAGTGGCGCAGGTTGGTATCGAAGATCAGCAGGTTCGGCACCGTGCCGGGCATGCGCCGATGGCGTTGCACGCGACCGCCCAACTGGATCAGCGAGCGCAGCGAGGATGGCTCGGTCACGGCCCAGTCCGCATCCCAGTCGCGGCCTACCTCGCACACCGGCGAGGCGAGGACCACGAACACCTGCTCCGGCTCCGGGTGTGCGTCGATCGCCCTGCGTATCGCGGGTGCGCGATACGCCGCGTCCGGCTGACGCCGGTCGAACGCGGTATCGAGCAGGTGCTCGATCGCCGAGCGCTGCAGCAGCGGAAAGCGCGCGTGGTAGATGCACAGATGCAGCCTGACACCAGGCGGAGCGCCGAGCCGGGACAGCGCACGCGCCACGTCGATCAGCGGGTCGATGTTGGCCATTCGCACCAAACCGAAGCTGACGCGCTTGCCGCTGACCGGGTCGGACTGCGCATGCGCGCCGTGCAGTTGCAGGATCGCCTCGCGCACGTGCTGGGCGAACTCGGCGGCGATCTGCTCGGGTTGCCGGCCCTGGATCCGCAGTGCGATCAGTTCGCCGCGGCGCAACGGCGCCGCTTGGCGCAACTTGCCCGCGCGCTTGGCGACGAACTGGGCATGCTGGGCGGCAAAGGCGGCCGCATCGGCGCAGGCGCCACCGTGTGTGCCGAACTCGTCGGCCCACAGGCAATGGACCTCGATCGGCGCATTGGCGCTGCCCCCATCCGCGCCGCGGTTGCGCCGGAAGTGCGCACGCCCGGCGCGGTAGGCGGCGTACATGCCTTCGACCAGGGCCGGCGGTAGCGTGGCCGACGACAGCAGCACGCGGCTGCCGAGCATGCCGGCCCAGTGCACGAGCCGCCCGAGCGCAGGCAGGTCGTCGATGTCGTAGTCGTCCAGTTCGTCGAGGATCAGGTCGGCGCTCATCAATCGCAGCATCGGCGCGATCTGGCGGCCACCACGCAGCGATTCGGTGGCCGGCACCATGTGGTCGACGGTGCAGACCAGCATCGGCGCGGACAGCAGCTTGCGCATCTTCGGGTCGTGCAGTGCCCGGGACAGCAGCGGGTGCTGGGTTACCGCGCCTTCGTAGACGAGGTGGCTGTCTTCCTCCAGCAACGACTGCGCCGAGGCAGAGCCGGTGGCCGCGGCCTGCCGTGCGTGATGATCGAACAACGGCGTGCTGGCGGTGCCGCCGATCAGCATCGCCAATTCGTCGTCGCTCAGATGCAGGTCGGTGCGATAGCTGTCGGCGGTCTGCCGGGTGAGCGTACGCAGGCCGAGCGCGTAGGTCAGCCGCAAGCCCAGTTGCGGGTCTGCCAGTGCATAGAGAATGCGCGCGTTGGCCAGGGTCTTGCCGCAACCGGTGGAGGCCATGTTGACGATGAAGGCGCCATGCGCGCGTGCAGGCTCGCGCAGCGCCGTTGCATGATCGGCCGCCTTGTCCTGCCAGGCGAAGCGGGGATCGGCGCTTCGCTTGCGCAGGCCGCGATGCTGCGCCAGCCGCGGCAGATGCCGTTCTACGCCGGGCAATGCATGCGCGATCAACCCCGCCGTATGGGCGACGCCCAGCAGATGCTCGTCCAGGGACTGATTGCACACGATGGTGCCGGCCCGGTTGCGGGTGGTGTTGGCAGCCAGCATGGCGTCTTGCTGCAGATGTCGCGTCCGTTCGGAAACGGGCTGGTCATTGCGGTCCAAGCCCAGGCGGGAATAACTGTGGTCGGCGAGCATCAGGCTGAGTCGCGCCAGGTGCATGACGTAGGGGTTGTCGAGCCAGCCGTCGGGACGCCGCAAGCGCAGAGCATCCAGGCGCCCGGCCAGGCGCGCCGCCTGCGCGCGCCACGCCGGTGTGGCGACCGGCAGCGGACCGGCCAGCGTCCAGTACGTTGCCACATGGTCGCGATCGGCGTGGCCGCGGACCTCGTTCCAGTGATGCTCGACCAGCGACAGCGGCTCGTCCAGCCAGCTTGGTGTGGCATGGCGCACGCGTCTGCCAAGCCAGCTCTGGATACCATCCTCCTCGTAGGGCTCAAGCGGCAGGCGGTGATGGGTCAGGATCAGCCAAGCGACGGCGGCAGCCAGGGGCGGCAGCTCGCGGAACGGGTAGCCAGGAGCCTCATCCAGCCCGTCGCGCCGGTAGCGTCCTTCGGCTGTCCAGATAGGCGCGTGGTCGACTTCGGCATCGGCCAGGCGCCGCAACCAGCCGGCATCGTCGTCCTCGCCGACGAAGGCCTGGAACAGCCGCAGCGACACCCATTCGTGGCGATACAGGTTGCGCTCTTGCAGTGCGCCGCGCAGCCGCGCCTGGAACGCGATGCTGGCCTTGCCCAGGTCGTGCAACAGCGCCGCCAGTTGCGCCAGTAAACGGATGTCCTCGGCGCAGTGCCAGTCGTTTTCGTCTTCGCGGCGCAGGATGTTGCGCTCGGTACGGTTGGTGGGCACTGCGCCGTAGAGATTGAAACGGCTGGCGTCGCCGACCACCCACAGCAGTTCGCTATGGTCCAGGCCGCGAATCCAGTGGCAGGCCACCGCGGTGTTCTTGCGCGCGGTGCGGCGCAGCAGCTTGCGCAAGGTATCCAGGCCGGCGCGGGTGATCGGCGTCTGCCAGGTGCGGTCGCCGCGCCGTTCGGCGAACTGGTCCAGGATGCGGCGGCTTTCCTTGAGGGCGCGCTTGTCGCACTGGGAGACCAGCAGGACGTTCATTGCGCCTGCCCGCGTTGCAGCGCCTGGGTTGCCAGTGCCACGTTCTTCAGTGTGTCGATCATGAAGTCCAGCGACTCGCTGCGCGCGAGCGCTTCGATGCAGTGTTGCCGGAATGCCTGCTCGTCGTCGCCGCGCATGGCAGAGAGGAAGGCCTGCGGCAAGATGCTGGCATCCTTGACCAGATCGGCAGCATCGAACACCAAGCCGCCGCGTCGTGTCTTGCCGTGGAGCACGGCGAGACCGTGCGGCAGACCCAGGACCCAGGTCGCGCTCGCCGCCAGTCCATACGCCAGGTAGTTGCCGTGATCGAGGAAGCGATTGGCCGCATCGGTGCCGGTTCCGCGCTTGGCGCGGGTGAAATCGCCGTAGCCGACGGTATCGACGGCCAGCTTGAACAAGGCTTTGGTCAACCGCGCTTCCTCGGTGAGCAGGGCCGTGTTGTCCTGTGCCAGGTCGATGGCACTGATCGAGCGCGCCAACAGTGCCTGCAACCGCGCCGGCTCGGGGGCAAATCCGGCGTCTTTCAACGCACGCTGCTGCCATTGTTCGCCGATCCGCTGTGCACGTGCACGCTGGAACGCCTTGGCTGCGCTGAGGCGTAGATCATCGTCGAACCAGAATCCGACCCACGCCTGCAGATACTCCGTCGGGCGGTACTCGCTCTGCGGCGAGAACCAGACGACCTCGACGTCCATTTCGTTGGCAGAAAACAAGGGAGTGCCGCCACCGCCGCAGAACCCCACCAACACCCCGGCCTTGGCCAGTTCACGCATCGCCGCCTGGGTGATTGATGTGCCGGTTCCTAACAACACTGTGGTGGTGTTGGCGATCGGGATGTTCCAGTACAGCGAACGCTTGCCGGCATCGGTGACGTACTCGACGCGGCCGCCATTCACCAGCACACGGCAGTGCTGCAGGTAGTAGAGATTGGCGCGCTTTGAATGCAGGATCGTTTTCAAATCCGACGGCGAGAGATCGTCCATGTCGTCCCCTGCGGGTCCTGGAGCGGATTGGTATGTCCGATAAGCAGGCCCGTCCTCCGCATACTAGCGGCGAATGCGGTTGTCCGGCGCTCCTTCCGGTGGACAAATCAAAGTCCGACGCCACAGCTGGAATTCGTCATGGCGTTCCCGGATGCTCTTCGCCCGCGATGGCCTCTCAGTACGTGACGCCACCAAGGCGGCAATGCCATGCCTTTCGTCACTGGCCCCCCGAGCCGCCGAGCGCGCACTGTCGCGATGACACATCCCGTGCCGCCCGCGCTCATCCCAGGTGCCCCCATGACCCACGCCGATCCACATGCCACCCGCCTGCAGCGCGCCGCGCGCTGGACCCGCAAGGAACTGGTGCCGATGGCGGTGATGCTGTTGCTGCTCACCGCCGCGCGGTCGTCCTTCGCCAATCACTACGTGGTGCCCTCCGGCTCGATGCAGCCGACGCTGCAGCCCGGCGATCGCGTTGCCGTCGACATGAGCGCCTACGGGCTGCGCGTGCCGTTCACCGAGTACCGCGTGTTCGAACGCGGTCGGCCGCAGCGCGGCGACGTGGCGGTGTTCGATTCGCCGCACGACGGCACGCGCTTGATCAAGCGCGTGGTGGCGGTGGCGGGCGACCGTGTGGATGTGCGCGATGGCCATCTCTCCATCAACGGCCAGCCGCTGCAGGTGGGCGCAGCAGGCGATGAGGAACGGTTCGGTGCGCGCATCGCGCGGCTCGACCTGGACGCAGGCGGCGGCCCGGACCTGCACGGCGTGCGCGTACCGCCCGGCAAACTGCTGGTCATGGGCGACCATCGCGGCGACAGTTTCGATGGCCGCTACTTCGGCTTCGTCGATGCCGACAGCGTCTACGGCAAGGCGCTGGCGGTGTTCTACCGCCACGGCGAGGGATTCGAGTGGGCGCGGCTGTAGGGCGCGGCTAACGACGAGGGAGCGTGCTCC